>JALOLR010000012.1 GCA_025455885.1 Acidimicrobiales bacterium | reverse complement strand
GAGGATCGACCGGCTCAGCGCGTTGCGACCGGAACCCGACCCGTTGGGACGGTAGATCGTCGCCGACTTGACCTTGGTGGTGATGCAACGGTCACCGGTCGCGCTCGGGTTCGTCGCGTCGAAGGAGACGATCTGACGCTGGCCGGACGCCACGCTGCTCTGGAGCGGCGTGTAGTTGATGCCGTTGCTGAACCCGGCATAGGCGTTCATGAGGCCCTGGGTCGTGTCCGAACCCACACCGACGAGGCCCGACTGCTGCTGAGGATCTGCGGCCACGGGAGGGGCTCCCGAGACCACAGCGAGAGCGACGACCGATGCGCCGAGTACCAGTACGACGCTTCGCCGCACGACGCTGTGACGGGCCATATCTCTGTCCCTCTTCCCTCAGTCGATCAGCGGGCGATGCCGGGCTCCCCCACCAAGATGCGAAGGTCGTGAGACTGCCAAGTCAATCCTTCCGCGCCATGACGCAGAGATGAACGATTCCGGTTCACGCGAACTGTTCACCTGCCGGTCGACTCGTCGTCCCCCGGGAAAGGGTGACGATGCCTACCCGAAACGGCCGTTGACGTAGTCGAAGGTGCGGGGGTCCTGGGGCGAGTCGAACATGACCTCGGTGGGCCCGTGCTCGACGATCACGCCCGGGGTGCCCTGCTCGGCCAGGAAGAACGCGCACTGGTGCGAGACGCGGGCCGCCTGTTGCATGTTGTGGGTCACGATCACGATCGTGACCTCCGAGGCCAGCTCCTGGATGGTCTGCTCGATGCGCCTCGTGGAGGTCGGGTCGAGCGCCGAGCACGGCTCGTCCATCAGCAGCACCCGGGGCTTGATGGCCAGGGCCCGGGCGATGCACAGCCGCTGCTGTTGACCACCGGACAGCCCGCCGCCGGGTTGGCGGAGCCGGTCGCGCACCTCGGTCCAGAGGCCGGCCTTGGCGAGGCACGTCTCGACGGCCTCGTCCTTCTCGTCCTGGCCGACCTTCAACCCGGTGAGCTGGAAGCTGGCCACGACGTTGTCGTAGATCGACATCGCCGGGAACGGGTTGGGCTTCTGGAACACCATGCCGATCTGGCGGCGGGCGTCGGTGAGCTTGCGGTTCACGTCGTAGACGTCGGCGCCGTCGAGGAGGACCTCGCCCGACAGCGACGCCGACGGGATCATCTCGTGCATCCGGTTGAGGATCCGCAGGAACGTGGACTTGCCGCACCCCGACGGCCCGATGAGCGCGGTCACCAGACCCGGGGGCATGTCGAGGCTGATGCGGTCGAGCACGTGGTGGGTGCCGAACCACGCCGAGATGTCCTTGGCCTCGAGGCCGGTGAGGGGGAGGGCCTCCACGGCGTGGCGCAGCGAGCCGTCGGCGTTGGTCTTCTGGCGTCGGAGGCGGGCCCGCAACCCCCGGTGGGCAGGGCGCGAGGCATCGTCGCCGGGGGCTTCGGGCGCACCGACCACGGCGGGGACGAGCGTGGTGTCGAGGGTCGCCTCGTCGGGGGGCGCCGGGAGGTCGGCGATGCCTGTCGCCCCGTTGCCGCCGGGTTCGGGTTCGGGGTTGCCGTCGAGGTCGTCGCGGGTGACGAAGTGGGCACCGGCACCGGCGGCGGCCACCGCGGCGAGGCCGGCCACCGGACCGTGACCATTCCCCGACCCGGTCTCGACCTCGACCTCAGGTTCAGCCTTCGAGGGAGGCGGTTCGTCGATCGGGCCCTCGGTGAGGTCGATCACCGGCGACGGCGACGGACCCGAGGGCGCCACGTCGGAGCCGGCGTCGGAGGACGCCGCGGCCAGGGCCGAGCGGAAGGCGTCCACGTCGTCGCCGGGCACCGACACCCCGTGGTCGTCGACACCGGGGACGGCGAGGAGGGTCCAGTTGCCCGACCCGTGGTGGACGGCCTCGAGGTCCTCGAGCTGCCACGACCACTCGAGGTCGGCCTCGACGGCCACCACCCGCTGGTCGGTCACCACCACGGTGGCGGGCACAAGCTCGAGGACCGACGCGTCGGGGTCACCGGGCGACCCGGCGAGGAGCTGGACCACCGAGCCGCCGGCGAAGGTGGCGCGGGGCCGCTCGCCGGGGACGAGGCGCAGGTTGTCGGGGGGGGCGTGGGAGTCGGGCACGGGAGGATCTCCTCGGTTCAGAGCAGGTTGGGGAGGAGCCGGGCCGCCTGGCCGGCGACGAACAGGCTGACCAACGCCATGGGGGGCAGGAAGATGATCCACGCCTTGGCCCGCCCGAGCTTCTGCCACGTCCACACGGCCCCCACCATCACCAGCACGAGGGCCTGGAGCCACAGCACCAGGGCGTAGAGGGTGCTCGTGTCCGACGCCATCGGCTTCTCGGCGGCGGGCAGGGTGTCGGCGGTGAAGGGTCGCTCGGGTGCGCCGACGGCGTCACCGGTGAGCTCGGCGTCGACGCGGAGCACCCCGTCGGGGAAGAACGCCGGTCCGTCGGCCGTCATGAGCAGCATGCGCCCGCTGCCGGCCTCGCCGGGCTCGGGCACCGGGTCGCCCTCGCGGCGCACGCCGATCACCTCGTAGTCCCAGACTCCCTGGCCGGTGGTGGCCCGGATCACGTCGCCCTCCTCGAGCTCGGCGATCTGGGAGAAGGGGCCGCCGTAGGAGGCCTTGCGGCCCATGATGATGGTGGTGCCCTCCTGGCCGGGCAGGGGCGAGTCGCGGCGGTGGCCGGGCCCGGCGAAGAGCTGGCCGCTCGTCGTGCCCTCGACGACGACCTGGCTGACCCCGATGGCCGGGATCTCGATGTAGGCGACGGGGCTGCCCGGGGCGAGCAGCACCTCCTGGGGCTCCTCCGGGACCGTGGTGCTGGGCGAGGCCGCGCCGCCGGTGGCCGAGGTGGCCGTCGGGGTGGGCAGGGTGGGTGTCGACGACTCGGTGTTCTCGGTGACGGGCTGGTTGGGGCCGATGGGCGCCGTGCCCTTGGCCAGCTGTTCACGGAAGGAGTCGAAGAGCTCCTGCTGCGCAGAGCGCTGCTGGAGCGAGCTGATGACCAACATGTCGAGCACGAACGTGCCGGCCAGGATGGCGATGAGCGCCAGGACGCCCTGGAACAGCTTGGCCCGCGGCGACAGCGGCGGGACGGGCACCGAGGGGTCGGGCTTCTCCCGTCGCCACCAGCGCCGGCGCGGCTCGCGCACCTCCACGAACTCGCCGTCGACAAGGCCCTCCTGCTCCTCGACGATGCCGAGGCCGAAGAGCCCCGGGGGAGGCGGTCGTTCGTCGAGGGTGTCGGTCATCAGCCGGAGGTCTTCACCCGGGGCTTACGACCGAGCAGGATGGCCATCCGCCCGAAGACGAGCATGAGCGCACCCCACACCACCAGGTTCCACGGTGAGTTGCCGGTGAACGGGAGTTGCCCGGCGGTGCTGGCCAACGACGCCCCCGACGGTGTCCCCGAGCCGAAGGTCGTGGGGCTGTTCCCCGACCCCCCACCACCGGACCCGAAGGTGGTGGTGGTCTCACCGGCAATCGTGGTCGTCGTCTCACCCGGGGTCGTGGTCGTCGTGTCCCCCGGGGTCGTGGTCGTCGTGTCCCCCGGGGTCGTAGTCGTAGAGCCGTCGGGCACCGTGGTCGTGGTCGTCGGGTCGGGATCGGCAGCCGTCCACGCCACGCCCGCCGGGTCGGCAGGATCGACGACGAAGGTGGCGACGGCGTTCCAGTAGCGGTCCAGCTCGACGGCGCCGTCCACGACCCTCGTGCACGCGTAGCCGAGGTTGTAGTCACCGGGAGGGATGATCGTGGCGGTGTTGGGCACGAGTCCGGCCCAACTCAATGCCGGCAGGCCCGAGATCTGTCCCTCGACCGACGGTGGAACGGCGAGGTCGGTCAAACCGTTCACGAACCGGCTGCCGGTGGCGGTCCAGAGCGACTCGCGGAGGTCGGCGCCGGTTCCCGGCGGCTGGGGTCGCCCGTTCGCCCCGAAGGCGATCGTCGCCGGATCGACGGACACCGGAACGATGTAGCTCTGCACCCTGTAGTCCGCAGAAGCGCTGTCCCCACTGCAGGCGGCTCCTGCCGCGGGCACCACCCGGTACTCCGTCGAGGTCACGCCGCTCGCCGGTTCGATGGTCGCGGAGCCACCCACCGGCGCCGCAGCGACAGGGTTCGAGCCACCGTCGCCGACCGACCAGACACTCACGACCAGCATGAAGCCGGACATGACGGCACCCGCGGCCGAGAGCCGGGAAGCCGCCCGGCGGCGATGAGGGGTACGGATGATCATGACGACTCCTTGGAGAGTTCCGATTTCGGATGTGAAGATCTGCGGCGAACCACGACGAGAACGCCGACGGCGAGGACGAGAAGCACGACGACGCCGAGAGCCAACGCCCAGCCGGCCGATGCCTCTCGGTCGACGTCGGAGTTGGCTCCGGGCACGGTGAACGAGTACTCGACGGGCTGAGTGTCCGCAGCGCGCGTGACGACCATCACGGTGTCCCAGTACCGAGTCGTCTTTCCCTCGAACGAGCAGGCGATCCCGATCCGGTACTCGCCGGACGGGATCTCCGCGCCCTCGAAGGCCTCGAAGCTGAACGGCTCTGGTTGATCCAGCACCCCGGGGTCGCCGAGCTCGGGCGCGTCCTGGGTGAGTTGGTTGCTGTAGCGCCCGGTCGTCGCCAGATAGAGCGGATACCGGCCCTCCCCCTCCGGTTGGGGCGAGAAGGTCAACGACGCGGGATCCTCGTTGCTCGGGATCATGAAGCTGTGGACCACGTACCCGTCATCGGCGCTGTCGCCCTGGCACTCGGCGCCCGGTGGGATCAGGAGGCTGAACGGCGTCCGGCTGCCACCCTCGGCGATCGTTCCTCCCTCCGCCGACCGGATCTCGAGCGTGCCAGAGCTCGACACCTCGGCAGCGGTCGGACGCACCCCCAGCACGATCAGCCCGACGGCGAGCACCCCTGCGACGCTCAGCCCACGGCTGACACGACTCGATCGCATCACGCACCCCCCGCCGATCTCCCGGCCCGTCGCGGACGCTTGGCCACTTCGAGTGCTCCGAGCGCCGCGACCAGGGCGGTCGCCGCCATCACAGGCAGGACGAAGCGGTTGCGGGCGAGCGCCAGTATCGGCGTCAGCAGGCCCGAAGATGCCGGCTCGTCCAGGACTGCCTCGACGGCGGCGGCCGGG
The DNA here is from genome assembly GCA_025455885.1 of Acidimicrobiales bacterium. Lineage (NCBI taxonomy): Bacteria > Bacillati > Actinomycetota > Acidimicrobiia > Acidimicrobiales > Acidimicrobiales bacterium. Next base: position 77,782 of record JALOLR010000012.1, on the reverse strand, counting down.
GCGGCCGGGACTGGCGGAGCAGTCGACGGCGAGGTCGAGGCACCCGATCGCGCCGGCGACGCCGGCGCGATCGGAAACGCAGAAGGCGTCGCCGAGGCGGGCGGGGGGACTGCCTCTTCGGACGGAGGTGCGGCGGGCTGAAGATCCCGAATCGTCGCTGCGGCAGCCCGCGCCTGCTCTCGCAGCTCGATCGGCATCGCCGCGTATCCCGGCGGCAGCTCACCGCCCTTGGTCCCTTGCACCTGGCCCGATCCAGCCGCGTACTCGATGAAGGCGGCGTACTCGGCTCGGGCCGGGGCATCAAGGGCAAGAGGCCGCACTGCGGCATAGGTGAGCGCCGTGAGCGGATACCCGGCAGGAGCGTCGCCCGTCGGGTCCGGCTCGAGCACGGCCGGCTCGGTGGTCGCGACGAAGCCGGCGATTCCAGCCGTGAGCCCTCCGTTGTCAGGGGCGATGAACCGGCGATCGGGGCGGTTGTCGCCGGCGCGACTGAGCCGTGCCACCTGGATCCCGAACTGGGCCGCGGAAGCGGAGTCGGTGAGCGAGAGGAACTGCCGACGGCCGAGCGGCTGCGGGGCGGCGCGTCGCCACACCTGATCGGCCGACTGGGCGAACGGGTTCTCCACCACCCGGGCCCCGTCCGTGGTCGTCCTCGTCGCCCCGGCACCCTCGCGAAGGCCCTGCAGGTAGGGCATCCAATCCGTCCCACACAACGGTGTCGGCTGGATCTCTCCACGAGGCGGCGACTCGAAGCAGAACGGATCGGCCTTCGGGAAGGAATCCGGGACTGGGTCGGCAAACGGGAACCCGTTGACGTTCGCCGTCGCTGTGGTGGCATACACCGGGTTGACGACCATGCCCCATGGGTCCGCTCGACCGTCGAGCCATGCCTTCGCCTCGGGATCGGCCAGCACCCACTGCCAGACCTCACGAGCAAGATCGGAGTTGCGTACCGGTAGGGCCAGACCGCCGAAGTTGCGGCCCCCCGTCGACTGCAGCTGCTGGAATTCAGGATTGAACTGGAGAAAGTCGGGGTCGGTTCCGAGGTCGTCGGCGTTCGTCACCCGCCATTCGTACGGCGCCGCCTCACCTCGGATGTCGACTTGGGAACGGTACGACTGAGTGAGGAGCTTGGCAACCAGGCGCGGGGTGAGGTTCAGCTCGGCGACCCGGATGCCAGAGAGCTCCTGGGCTTCCGCCGGGGCTGAAGGGAGCGGGCTCCGTTCCACGGTGAACCCGATGACCGCCCCCGAGACCGTGAGCGGCGCGTACACCGTGGGGCTCCGAGGGTCCTCCAGCTGCGGGTCGAGAGGCCGCTGCGTCACCGCCATCCCGGCAGCTCCGGCGGCGGGTTGGGAGATCTGCTGACGCGCTGCGGAATCGGTGACCGTCCCGTAGGTGAAGGGAGGGAGCCCCTCGGTCGCGCAGAGCGCCAGTTGCCAGCTCGACACCGCGGGAACCAAGAGCTCGGTCCCCACGATCCGGCGGTCCTCGTCGTTGATAGAGCACTGGCTGTCGACAGGGTTGAACTCCAGCGGCACTGCGATCCGGTTGGCCCAGGAGACCGGGGACAGCGGCGAGTTGAAGACTCCGGTCGTCGAGGCCGTGTCGACGAATGGTGTCCCCGCGTTCTCCTCGACCGCACTACCGCGGGGCACGATCACGAGCCAGCACTTCGGCGTGAAGGGCGATCCCCCACCGGCTGGGAGCAGGCGTTGGCCACAGCCGAGTCCCGACGACTCCACTCCCGTGTCCACCCTGAACAAGGCGCCCCCTTCACCGCTCGCCGGCGTCCTCGAACCGGTGACCTCGTTGGTCGTCACGATGTTGAAGTAGGGATTGACCCAGTAGTTGCTCCCTTGGACGAAGGGGTCGTAGGCGGGGTTCACGTGGTTGGTGATCACCTGACCATCAACGGACCTGAACGGGCGCCAGACGAGCCCAGTGGTCGGGTCGAGCACTCCGCCTGCGGCGATGGCCTGGTCGTAGTTCGCCCACCCCACACGCGAGATGATCCGGGTGAGGGTCTGGCCGCCGGCGGGAAACAGTCCGGTGTTGACCGAATCAGGCACGCCGTCGGCCGCCCCTTGCACGCACTGCTCCGGGGGAGGGCCGGGGTTGCCCGGAACACTCCCGTCCGCCTCGCCCCAGCACTGGAAGATCTGCAGGTAGTGCTGGGAGAAGCGCACGTTCGTCGAGATGGTGGGCGTGGCGCCCGTCCAGGTGAGCGAGACCGCCTGGTTGACGAGATCCCGAGTCTGGTTCACCCGGATCTCGAGGTCGGAGAACGCACCTCGACCGCGCACGGTGACCGCTGAATCGGTATCCGGGAGCGACGTGTCGACGCCCGCGCTGCCGGGAACCGGTGGCGCAGCCGCGTTCGACGCCGGCGAGGCCATCGTCGACAGCAGGGCGATGCCGAAGAGCCCGATCAGGCCGTTGCGCACGGCACGCCAGCGGGGAGAGGTCAGCCGGGTCACGACGGAGCCTCGTCGGTGGGCGACGACGACATGTTGCGCCACATGAGGGCGGGCACGAACACGGCCGCGAGGACGAGCAGTCCCACGATCAGCATCAGGGTCTGGGTGGACGACCACCCGCTCGAGCCGGCCACGACCGTGGTCGTCGCTCCGGCGAGCTCGGACGAGCTCGCCCCGGACCGGCGGCTGGCGCCGGTGATCGGCTGGCCGGTCTCGGGATCGATGAGCACGTCGTCGGTGAGGGCCAGCTCGTCGGTGGTCCCGCCGGCCCCACCGGCGGCGCCGGCAACCCCGCCAGCGAGCTCCTCACCGCCGCCACCTCCGCCGCCACCGCTAACCGGGGTGTCCACCCCGGCCGTCCCACCCGTACCGAACGTGCACTGGGTGGGCCCGATGCGGTCGCAATCCGGGGGGAACGGGGCGTTGGCCGCCAACAGGTTCGTGCCGTCAGGGGAGAACGTCGGGTTGTTGCACTGCTGGACGTTGATGTTCTGCACCTCGACGCCCGGGATCTTGCGGATCTGGTCGAACGACGACGTCACCAGGTTGATGGGCAGCGGCGAGTAGCCGAGCGACGCCGACTGCTGCTGGGCCTGGCACATGGCGTAGTAGGTGAACGCGCCCAGCGTGCGGCCCTTGGCGGCATTGAACTGGCCGCGCTCCTGGATGGGCAGGATGAAGTAGGAGTACGACGAGAGCTGGTAGTTGCGCGGGTCGGGGTCGGTGTAGACCCCGTCGAGGATCTGGGTGAGGTAGTCGGGCGAGCCGGCGTCGTTGTTGATCTGGGCCCGCAGCAACGACACCGCCACGTTCTCCGGCGTCGGCTCGGTGTAGAAGCCGGCGGCGTTGAGCACCTTGGCCACCGGGAACGCCGAGCCCAGCGCGTAGGAGTAGTTGACGTAGCCGATGGCCCCCTCGGCGAAGCCCTGCGTCACGTACCCGGTGACGCCCACGTCGCCCGACTGGGCGATCATGCCGTCGACGGTCGGGTAGAACGACGTCTGCCCGCATGCCGGCGCACGACCGGAGCGGTTGCAGTAGTCGTTCCACAGCCCGCCGTGCTGCTTGATCATCCAGTTGGTGAACTGGGCCGTCGAACCGGAGCCCTCCGAGCGGACCACCGGGACGATGGGCCGGTCGGGCATGGCGAGGCCGGGGTTGTCGGCTTGGATGGCCGGGTCGTTCCACTGGGTGATCGACTTGGTGAAGATCCGGGTGACGTTCTCGCCCGACAACCGCAGGTTGGTGACCCGCTGGCCGTTGATCCGCAGGTTGTAGATGAACGCCGTGCCACCGGCGGTCACCGGGATGTAGGCGTAGCTGCCCGGGGCCGGGTTCTCGGGTTGGGAGCCGTCCTCGGGCCGGAACTGGAAGGGGATGTCGGAGGCCGCGAAGTCGACGGTGCCGTTGAGCCAGTTGCGCCGCCCGGCGGTCGAGCCGCTCGGGTTGTAGTCGACGGTGATACCGAACTGCTTGACGTTGACGCGCATGGCGTCGATGGCCCCCGCCGACCACGACGAGCCCTCCCCCGAGATGCGGGCGTAGCTGGCCTGGGCGTCGGCGGGGAGTGGGGAGCCGAGCAGCGGGGCGCCGACCACGAGGGTGGCGCCGAGCACGGCGGCGACGAGACGGACACGGCGGGGGATCATTTGAGTGCCTCCTGGGCACGGGGCTCACCGGCGGGGTCGACCAGGTCGCGGGCCTCGAAGCGGCGCAGGTCGCGAGCCGAACGGGCGGCCAGGCGCTTGCGGCCCCGGTTGCTCACGTGCCCGGCCGGACGACCGCCCAGGATGCGGGCGATGGCGAACAGCACGAGGACGAGGACCATGAGCACGGCGGCGGTGGCGAAGCCCCGGGCGATGAGTGCGGGTTGGGGGGAGCGGACGAACTCGAAGGTGGCCAGCGGCAGCGACACCATCGGGTTCTGGGTGGGGTCGAGGTTCAGCGACGCCGCGAACCCGGAGGTGAGCAGCACCGGCGCCGTCTCGCCGATCCCCCGGGCGATGCCGAGGATGACGGCGGTGGCCAGACCCGAACGGGCGGTGGGCAGGACCACGTGCCACACGGTGCGCCACTGTGGAGCACCGAGGGCGGACGACGCCTCGCGCAGGTTACCCGGGACCAGGCGCAGGACGACGTCGGCCGAGCGGATGATGATCGGCAGCATCATGATGCTCACGGCGATGGCTGCCGCCAGACCGGAGCGGGGGAAGCCGAGGATCAGGATCCACGTGGCGAAGATGAAGAGGCCGGCGAGGATCGACGGCAGGGCGGTCATGGCGTCGACCACGGTGCGCACGAACCCGGTGGCGGGGTTGTCGGTCTCGTTGAGGAACACCGCGCAGGTGAGGCCCAGCGGCACCGTGACGGCGATGGCGATCCCGATGATGATGAGGGTGCCGACGATGGCGTGGCCGATGCCCCCGACCGTGATCGGGTCGAGCGGACCGGCCTCGCTCATGTCCTGGGTGTAGAGGTTCCAGGTGACCAGGGCCTCACGCCCGCGCCAGAGGGTGAAGATGATGACCGACATCAGGGCACCGAAGGCCAGCACCCCCGCCGAACCGAGGACCACCGACATGACCTTGTCGACGACCACCGGGCGGGTGTCGGTCATCGAGACCAGCAGCCCGTACACGGCGAGGAACAGGGCCCACCCGACGACGATCATGCCGGGCTGGCCGCGCAGCGGCGTGACGATGCCGAACAGCAGGAGGGTGAGCGACACCGAGCTCAGCAGCGCCCCGCCCATCGTCAACAGGTCGTCACGGGAGACGCCGCTCAGGGTGCGCAGCCCGTGGGGGGGCACGGACGTGGCCACCACGTCGGGGAGGGAAGTGGCCGGCGGGGAGGCGCCCGTGCCGTCCGCGGCGCCGACGTCGGACTCGACGTCGGCGCGGTCCCGCTCGAGCAGGTCAGGGGGCGGGTTCATGCTTCGCTCGCCGCGCCGGACCGGGACTTGGACACGAACCACGAGGCGGTGAAGTTGACCGCCAGGGTGATGATGAACAGCGCCAGGCCGGCGGCGAACAGCGCCGACAGGGCACGGTCCGAGGCCTCGGCGTAGCGCAGCGCGATGAGGCTGGCCACCGAGTTGGCCCCGGACTCGAGGATGTGGAAGTTGATGTCGAACTTCGGCGAGATGATGAGGACCACGGCGATGGTCTCGCCGAGGGCCCGGCCCAGGCCGAGCATGGTGCCGCCGATGATCCCGCCCCGGGCGAAGGGCAGCGACACGATGCGGATCATCCCCCAGCGGGTGGCCCCGAGTGCGAAGGCCCCTTCCCGCTCACCGACCGGTACCTGGGAGAACACCTCCCGCATCACCGAGCACTGGATGGGCATCACCATGAGCGCCACCACGATCCCGGCGATGAACACCGAAGCGGTGTAGACGGTGGCGTTGTTGAGCGGGGCGCTCGGGTCGACGCCGTCGACCGCGAAGATCGGGATCCACCCGAACCACGTGGCCAGCCACCGCGACAGCCCGAGCACGGCGTCCTGGAAGAAGAACAACCCCCACAGGCCGTAGACCACACTCGGCACGGCGGCCATGAGGTCGACGAGCGACACCAGGGTGCTCCGCAGGCGGGGTGGGGCGATGTCGGTGATGAACAGGGCCGTGCCCATGGCGATCGGCATGGCCACGACCACGGCCACGGCGGCGATGAGACCGGTGCCGAGCATGACCGCCGAGATCCCGAAGCGCCCGCGATCGACCTCCCACTCCGAGGTGGTGACGAAGCTCCAGCCCACCGCGCCGAGGGCGTCGGCCGCCTCGAAGGCCAGGAAGAGCCCGACCGAGCCCATGATGGCCAGCACCACGAGCCCGGCGGCGAAGGCGATGGCGTGGAAGACCCGGTCACCGTTGTCCTTCTTGGTCTTCAGGCTACGCGGCTCGGGTTCGCGAGGTACCGGATCCGGGCCTTCCCGGGTGAAGGTCGCGACGTCGACCACCGCCATGTCAGACAACCCAGGCCAACAGGACGAGCAAAACGATGGCGACAGCCAGGAGCGGCAGGATCACGTCGAGGTGCATGATCCGCTGGCGGAACGTCGGGCGGGCGACCGGGGCGGGCGCAGGGGTCGGCGGCGGGCCCCAGCCCGGCTGGGGCGGACCCCAGGCCTGCTGCGACTGACCCCAACCGGGGGCGACGACGAGCTGCACCGGGGCCGCCTGCGGGTGCGCGGGCAGCGGGAGCAGCGTCTGGCCGGCCGGTCCCGACGACGGCACCACGTAGGCGAGGAAGGGCGTCGCCGAGGCGGCCGAGGGCGCAGCCCCGGCGGGGGGTGCTGCGGACGAGGGCTCGGCGACGGCGGCGGGCTCGACGGCCGGGACGACCCCCGTCGGCAGGTCGGGCTCGACGGCCGGCTCGGCAGCGGACTCGACGGCCGGCGCCACGAGCGACGCCACGGGTGGCGACACGGGCGGGGCGGGCGCGGCCGGCGGGGCGACCGTGCGCAGCGTGGCCTCGACCTCGGCGCGCGCCGCGGCCATCAGCGCGGCCGCCTCGACGCGGGCCGCCTCCACCTCGGCCTCGGCCTCGGCCTCGACCCGGCGACGCTCCTCGACCATCGCCAGTCGCCGCTGCACCATCTCGTCCTCGAGCTCGGTGCGGCGGGCGGCGGCCGCCGCCTCCCGGGCGGCGAGCGCCTCGGCGTCGACGTCGGGAGCCTCGGCCTCGGCCAGCTCGGCGTCACGTTGCGCGGCGTTGCGGCGCAGGGTCAGCGACGCCAGCCCGGCCCGGGCGGCACGGAGGGTGGACTCGACCTCGGCGGCGGGCACCGCCTCCACGGCGCTCAGGGAGAGGGCCGTGGTCGGCTGCTCCCGTCGCTCACCCGTGGTCGGCGTGCCGGCGTCAACCGGCATCGGTCCGATCCTCCGGTCCACTGGCCTCGTGCGACGTCCTCGGGTTCCCCGCCGGCTCGCCGTGCGCCCGTTCCGTCTCGGTGTCGACCGACACGGCCGCGACCGGTGCAGCGTCAGCCGGCACAGGGTCGGCCGGCGACGATGCCGGCGGCGGCGAGGCGTCGGCACCGAGGACCCCGGCGATGGTGGCGCCGGCACCGGTGACCGTGGCCGCCTCGGCCCTGGCCACCTCGAGGATCCGGGCCGCCTTCTCGAGGGCCGCGGAGCGGATGCCGTCCACCGCGGCGCGGTGCTCGGACTCCATGCGGTCGAGCTCGGCCCGGGCAGCCAGCACCAGGGCGGCCACCTTCGACTCGTCGGCCGCCTTCAGCCGGTCGGCCCGCTCGCGGGCGGCCGCGGTGCGGGCCTCGGCGGCGGCGATCTGCTCCTCGAGCTTCGCCCGTTCGGCGTCGACCTGCGAGAGGTACGCCTCGACGCTGGCCCGGTCGTAGGTGGTCTGCCAGGCGAGATCGTCGGGGACCACCGGCGCGCGGTCGTCCACCGTCGGCGCCGTCGCCGGCGCGTCGGAGCCCTCCGGGGCGGGCGGGGCGGCGACGCCGTTGCCCGACACCGAGGCGGTCGTCTCGGCCGATCCGTCTGCGGTCATCCGTCTCCCCGTTCGCTCCGTCGTCGCACGCGTGCCGTCCGCTCCGATGACGAGTCGTTCCAGAACAGCTCGTAGACCCGCGCCGCCTCGGCCTCGTCGTCACGTTCCGGTGACGGCGCGGTGGCCGCCGCCGGGAGCGGGTCGGTCTCGTCCCGACCGCCGAGGGGGATCGGCGTCGGGGGGGCCGATGCCGCCGCGACCTCCGGCGACCGCTGGGCCTGGCGCCAGAGCTCCGACGCCCGCGCCGGCGGGGTGAGCTTCGGCGGTGAGGTGTCCGGAGCGGCCTCGGCGCCCAGACGGGTGAGGGTGGGGGACGGGTCCAGCCCGGCGTCGCGAAGGATGGTGGCGGCGTGCTGCGCGGACGCGGCCAACACCAGCTCGGCGTCACGGCGGGCGGCGTCGACGGACGCCTCGGCGTCGGCGGTGGCCCGGGCCAGACGGGCGTCGACCACGGCCAACACCTCGTCGGGAGCACCCTCGCCGAGGGACGCCAGGCCCGCTTCGGCCTTCGCCGCCTGTGCCTCGGCGCTGCGCAGGGTGAGGGTCAGTCGGGTCAGCTCCGAGCGCTGGCGCGCCGCCCAGCGCTCGATCCGGGCCACGGCCTCGGGATCGAGCGTCTGACGCGGCTCGGGCGCGACGAGGTTCGGAGCACTCACCGACGCGACGCTAGAGAGGCCCTCCGTCGCGCCATTGAACGCAAGGTGAACGGAATCGGGAGACGAGGCAACTTTCTCCATCACCGGCTCACCCCGCCGACGAGGTCGTCGGCCTCGAAGCGGAAACCGACCCCCCGGATGGCGATGATCCTGCGCCGGGTGTCGGTCTCCTCGAGCTTCTGACGCAACCGCCGGATCACGAAGTCGAGCGCCCGGTCGCTGCGGGCCGTCGAGACGTCGCCCAACAGCTCGTTGCGGCTCACCACCCGTCCCGGGCGGGCCATCAGCGCGGCGAGCACGAGGTACTCCTGGTCGGAGAGCACGAGCGGCACGCCGTGGACCACGACCGCCCGCCGATCGGCGTCGAGGATGATCGGCCCGACCGGGACCTCCTCGACCGGCACCCGCCGCGGGGGGTGGCGGCGCAACAACGACCGCAACCGGGCGACGAACTGGCGAGGGGAGGTGGACAGGAGGGCGAACTGGTCGGCGCCCGCCGCGAACGCGGCGAGGACCGTGGCTTCGTCGGCATCGGCGGACGTCGCCACGATCGGGGCGTTGGACCGGGTCCGCAGCGCCGCGCAGACGGCGAGGCCCGAGCGCGCCATGAGCCCGAGGTCGATGATGGCGGCGTCCACCCGGCGGGCGGCCTCGTCGTCGAAGGCCGACTCCCCGGAGGTGTCGGTCACGACCTGGATGCTCTCGCCCGCCAACGGCCCCCGCATGGCGGTGAGCCAGTCGCGGTCGTCGACGACGAGGAGCACCGAGGCGAACGGGGGGTCGACGGGCGGCCCGCCGACCTTCCGGTCGACCGGGTCGTCGTGCACAGGGGCGAGCTCGGTGTCGGTCATGGACAGGAACCCGCCATCGTCAGCCCCAGAAGAGCAGCAACAACACGACGATCAGGGCGGCGGCGAGCAGCGGGACGACGATCTCGAGCGGCCGGAGCCAGGCCTGGGAACGGGCGCCCTCCTGCTCCCGCCAGAAGGCGGTCGAGCGGTCCTCGATCGCCGCCGGAGGGGCGGGGCGCTCCTCGTCGTCCTCCGTCTCGAGGTCGGCGAGCTCCTCGTAGCCGAGCGTGGCCTCGGTGGCATGATCGTCGTGGCCGATCGCTGCGTCGGGGTCGAGCGCCGGCGCCGGCGCTACCGCGACGTCGGGGCGCACGCCCACGGCCGGAGGGTCCGGCAGGTGGGCGAGCTCGGTGCGGACCTCGGCCGTCGGACCCTCCGGCGACGATCCGACCGGCTCCTCCGCCACCGCGGTCGGCTCCACGGCGGCCGGCTCGACGAGGTCGATGACGACCTCGTCGCCGAGGGTCGAGTGGATCGCCTCGGCCAGCCGGGTGGCCGGCGCGGAGGACGTCGATCCGAGCAGTTCGGGCAGCTCCGCCGGCGGGGTGGCCAGGATCGTCTCGGCGAACGCCGCCCGCTCGTCGAGCGCGCGGGTCAGATCGAGGCGGGCCTCGACGAGGATCTCGTGGGCGTCGCGGACGGCGACGGCGACCCGGGCCGCCGCCGCGCTCTCGGCGGCCCGCAGCGCGTCGCGGGACGCGGCCCGCCCGTCACGGATGATGTCCTCGGCGAGCTCGTGGGCGAGGGCCAGGGCGGCGCGACCCACCTCGGAGTCGGGATCGCTCGCCGCCCGGCGTCGCACGGCCGACGACCGCCGCTCCTCGAGCGACGCCAGCCGGACCTCGAGCGCCCGGACCTCGGATTCGAGAGGGTTCTCCGACGCGGGGAGGTCGGGCGGGACCAACAGCTCGGTGGCGGGTGACACGGCCGACATCGGTGCTCAGACCGCCAAGGGCTCGGGCGCACCCGCCGAGGCGATCTCCCCACCCGGGGCGTCGCTGCCGGCCGAGGCCGCGGTGGCCGCACCGACCGGGACCTCGACGGAGCCGACGTCGCGCAGCAGGCGAGCCGCCGAACGCACCGACGCCGCCTCGCGGTGCGCCGCCTCGATGAGCGAACGGGCGTCGGCCTCGGCCCGCTCGATGATCTCCGCGGTGCGCCGGCCGGTCGCGTCACGCTCGTGGCGGGCACGTTGCTGCGCTTCACGGATCACCCCGGCCAGGCGTCGGGTGAGCTCGCCGTCGGGAGCGGACGGCCCCTCGAGGGCCTCCAGCTCGCGCTCGATGCGCAGGATCCGGACCTGGAGGATCCGGACCGCCCAGCTCTCCGACGAGACCCGGGCGTTGAGCGCCTCCTCGAGGCGGGAGCGATCGATCCGGGCGAGCGGGTTGGGGCCAGAAACCTTGGCGATCGGCACGTTCCCGACGTTAAGCAGGGCAGGTGGCGCGAACCTGAACCGGCTGTGAACACTCGTCGCCTTCGCTACGGCAGGCCGCCGAACGTTCGGAAAACGCTCCGCGCTTTCGTCCGGTTCAGTCGAGCACGGCGAGCAGCACCACGATCACCTGGGTCACGAGCAGCACCACCACGAAGCCGAGCACGGCGTAGACCACACCGCGCAGCGCGCCGGTCACGCGCCGGCGCTCCGGGACGACCTCGGTCGGGGTCTCGACGTCCGGTGACGTCCGGAGCTCGTCGATCGGGGATCCGTCGGCGGGCGACTCGGCGGGCGACTCGGGACCCGGTCCCTCGGCGACGTCCTCCGCCGACGGGGTCGCGACGGGCGCCGCCGCGGGCGGCTCGACCAGCACGGCCTCGACCGCCTCGCCGCGGGCGACCAGCGCGTCGGCGAGGTCGTCGCGGGCCGCGTCGAGGATCCGCCCCGCCTCCCGGCGGGCCTCGGCGAGGCGGGCCTCGCACGCCGCCTCGGTGCCGTCGAGGAACCGGGCCATCTCGGCACGCTCCCGAGCGACCGTCGCCGTCGCCAACTCCTCGGCCATCACCGCCGACATGTCGGGTTCGACCGGCTCGGGCCGGCCCTCCGGGCCGAACTCGCGCAGCGCCGCCGTCTCGGCCTCGATGCCGACGAGGTCGGCGCCGAGGCGGGCGATCTCACGGCGCAGCTCGAGCAGAGCCGCCTCGGATCCGGCCACCGGCGACACCCCCTCGGCATGGAGGGTGGGATCGGACGCGGCGGTCACGGGTTCCCCGGTGCGGCACCGGGCACCGGCATCGTGCGCAGCCGAGCGGCGCTCTCGGCGAGCACCTGCGCCTCGGCCTCGACAGCCGCACGGATGCGCAGCACCTCGGCCTCGGTGGCGTCGAGGGCCGCCTCGGCGGCCCGCGCGGTCGCCGCCCACCCCTCGGCGATCTCCTCCTGCGCGGCGAGGAGGGGGGCGCCGAAGCGGGGCTCGGTGGCCGTCGACGACTCGGCGGCCCGGTCGCGGGCGGCCGCGGCCACCTCGGCGCGGGTGGCGGCCAGCTGGCGGCGGGCGTGCAGGACCTGGGCCTGCAACCGCCGCAACGTCCAGGCCGCCTCGCCGTAGCGCAGGTCGAGCGTCGGGCGGCCGGCGGGTCGACGGGGCAGGTCGGCAGCCCCGGTGCTGCGAGATTCAGTCACGGAACGTCACCGCCTCACTTCTCAGAGTGGGACTCCACTGTACGACGTTCGGGCGCCGGGTGCGAGGGGACGTCGTCAGGCGAAGACGCACGTCCGGTTGTCCCACACCAGCACCCGGTGCTCGAGGTGGAGGCGCACCGCGTCGGCCAGCGTCTGGCGCTCCACGTCGCGGCCCTTGCGCACCAGGTCCTCGACCTCGTCGCGATGGGTCACGGCGGTCACCCGCTGGGCGATGATCGGCCCGGCGTCGAGCTCGGCGGTCACGTAGTGGGCCGTGGCCCCGATGACCTTCACCCCCCGCTCGTGGGCCCGGTGGTAGGGCCGGGCGCCGGCGAAGGCGGGCAGGAAGGAGTGGTGGATGTTGATCATCCGACCCGTCCACGCCTCGGTGATCGACGCCGGGAGGATGCGCATGTACCGCGCCAGCACCACGAGGTCGGGGTCGAGCTCGTCGAGGACGTCGGCGACCAGCTGCTCCTGGGCGGCCCGCGACGCTCCCTCGAGTCCACCGGCCACGGACCGGAACGCGACGTCGTGACGGTCGGCGAGCGCCTCGGCGGCGTCCTTGTCCGACACGACCGCCACCACCTCGGCGTCGAGCTCGCCGAGCGCCACCCGCCCGAGGACGTCGGCGGCACACGACAGGTCGGTCGAGCACGCCAGCACCATCCGGGTGGGGACCCCCGGGTGGTGGAGGTCGTAGCGCAGGGCGAGGCGCTCGGCGGCGTCGGCCAGCCCCTGCCCGAGCCGCGACCAGTCGGGGTCACCGTCGATCTCGATGCGCTGGAGGAAGACCCGCGAGGCCCGGTCGGTGTGCTGGTCGGCGTTGGCGATGTTCCCGCCCGCGTCGGCGATGAGGTTGGCCACCGCGGCCACGATCCCGGGACGGTCGTCGGCCCGGACCAGGAGCACGGAGGGGCGGTGCCTGCCGCGGAGCTCGGCCATCGGTGGACCTCAGCTCGCCAGGCTGGCCAGGCCCCACGCCGCGGCGATGCCGCCCACGGCGATCATCACGACGCTGCGGGCCACGGGCGGGCGGGCGAGGTCGTTGCCCTCGGGGTCCTGGCGTGGGCGCACCAGGGCCAGCCCGGTGCCCACGACGAGCGCTGCGCCGATGGCCAGCACCATCCAGGGCAACAGGTCCTCTCCGAGGAACACGGGCTACTCCTCCGCAGCGACGGGACCGGGGTCGGTCCCGGCCGGTGCGGTCGGATCGTAGGTCTCGTCGGCGGTGAGGTCGAAGTCGCCGTCGTTCACCTGAGCGGTGACGAGGACCGCGTCGAGCACGTCGACGGTGCCGCCGTCGCGGGCGACCTCCAGACGACGCAGCGCGCCGGTGGGCCCATCGAAGCAGAGCTCGGCCCGCGCGCCGTACGTGGCCTCGACACCCTCCCGGCGACGGAGCAGCTCGAAGCACCCCTCCCCGGAGGCGACGACGGCGTACACGGGGTCGTCGCCGAGCACGAACTGGCGCACGGCGGCGAGCTGCTCCTCGCGGCGCTCCGGCCACGGTGCCGCCGCCGCCCCCGTCGCGCAGCTGTACGCACCCCCCGCCACCGGGACCCCGCAGTTGACGGTCCGCCCCCCGACCACACCGACGGTGCTCCCCAGCGAGCGCTGCAGCCGGTCCGGCGGGCGCTGCACGACCAGCAGGCCCGACTCGAGGCGCTCCCCGTCGGCCCGGGTCCGGACGAACTCGCCGTCCAGGCGGTAGGTGGCGTCGAGCTGGCGCTCGAAGGCCGCGACGAGCTCCTCGGCGGCCTCGACCCCAGCCGGCTCGTCGTCGCCGACGCGGCCGACCAGCACCACCGCCACCGCGACGACCACCACGACCACGGCGGCCACGACCGCCACCAGGGGCACCGACCGGCGCCGGGGCACAGGTGCGTTCGGGGCCGTCGGGACCCCGGTGTCGACGTCGGGCATCGGCGCCGACGGTAGCGGCGGGCGGCGGCCCCTCGGGGTTCTCCCCCGACGGGGTCGATCGGCCCTGGCGCCCTCCGGCCCCGGGGACCAGGCTGGCGGGACAGGGAGGGTGCCGTGTCCGTCGATCCCCGAGCCACGCCGACGCGAGGTGGGGAACGGGCCTCACGACGCTGTCCGCCCCGATCCGTCCGCCCGGCCAGGAGACAACGATGACCGGCACCTTCAACCTCGCCGACCTCTTCGAGTCCGTCGTGGACGTCGTCCCCGAGCGGCTGGCCGTGTCCACGCCCGCCCGGGACCTCACCTTCGCCGAGCTCGACGAGCGGGCCAACCGCCTGGCCCGCCACCTCCTCGACGAGGGGGTGGGTCCCGGTGACCACGTGGCCCTGCTCCTGCGCAACGGCACCGAGTACCTCGAGGCGACCTTCGCGGCGTTCAAGATCCGGGCGGTGCCGGTGAACGTCAACTACCGCTACGTCGAACGCGAGCTGCAGTACCTCTTCGACAACGCCGACGCGGTGGCCGTGGTGGTGCACCGCGAGTTCGCACCCCGGGTCGACGCCGTGCGGGAGGCCTGCCCGACGCTGCGCCACGTCGTGGTGATCGACGACGACTCCGACGCACCGGCCCCCGAACGCTCGGTGAGCTACGAGCACGCCCTCGCCGGGTCCTCCCCGGAACGGCCGGCGGGCCACGACCGCCGGGACGACGACCTCTACATCGCCTACACGGGCGGCACCACCGGGCTGCCCAAGGGGGTGATGTGGCGCCACGACGACCTCTTCTTCGCGGCACTCGGAGGCGGCGACCCGAGCGGGCTCGGCACCCCGATCGCCGACCCGTCCGAGCTGCCCGGTCGGGTCCCCGAGGTCCCGGGCGTCCAGATCCAGGCCCCGCCGCTGATGCACGTCAGCGCGCTGTGGGGATCGCTCGGCACGATGCTGTGCGGCAACACGGCGGTCCTGTTGTCCCCCGGGCGCTTCGACCCCTACGAGCTCCTCGGCGCCGTCGAGCGGCACTCGGCGATGATCTGCGTCCTGGTCGGCGACGCCATGGCCCGCCCCCTGGCCGACGCCATCGGCGAGGCCAAGGGCTCGTTCGACCTCAGCTCGCTGTTCGTCGTCGCCTCCGGGGGCGCGGTGCTCAGCCCGGCGGTCCGCGACGCCCTGCGCGCCGAGCTGCCGAACCTGGTGGTGGTCGACGGCTTCGGGTCGTCGGAGACCGGCGTGGCCGGCACCAAGGCCACGATGGGCGGCGAGACCACCGGGAACGCCCCCAGCTTCCACATGGGTCCCGACACGACGGTGCTCGACGAGGACGACCGGCCCGTCGAACCGGGGTCGGGGGTGATCGGCCGACTCGCCCGCAAGGGCCGGCTCCCCCTCGGCTACTACAAGGACGAGGAGAAGTCCCGGGCCACCTTCGTCGAGATCGGCGGCGAGCGCTGGGTGCTCCCCGGCGACATGGCGACCATCGAGGCCGACGGCGCGATCACCGTCCTCGGACGAGGATCGGTCAGCATCAACACAGGGGGAGAGAAGGTCTTCCCCGAGGAGGTCGAGTCCGTGCTCAAGGCCCATCCCGACGTGTTCGACACCATCGTCATCGGCGTCCCCGACGAGCGCTGGGGACGGCGCGTCGTCGCCGTCGCCTCCCCCCGGGGCGAGCGACGCCCCAAGCTCGGCGAGCTCCACGACCACTGCGCGGAACAGCTCGCCGGCTACAAGATCCCCCGCGAGGTGGTGTGGGTGGACGAGGTCGAGCGCAATCCCAACGGCAAGCCCGACTACGCGTGGGCCACGCGGGTCGTCGAGGGGGAGGCCGCCCGATGAAGCGTCTCAGCGGCACCGACTCGCTGTTCCTCTCCATGGAGCAGCCCAACTGGCACCAGCACGTCGGAGGGCTCACGATCCTCGACCGGAGCGACGCGCCGGATTTCGACTTCCTCAAGATGCGCGAGATCCTCACCACACGCCTCCCGCTGGCGCCGAAGTTCACGTGGAAGCTCCACGAGGTGCCCCTCGGGCTCGACCGGCCGATCTGGGTCGACGACGAGGAGTTCGACATCGACCGCCACCTCCACCACGTGGCCGTCCCCGCCCCGGGCGGGATGGAGGAGCTGGCCCTGCTCACCGGTCGGGTGCTCAGCCGCCAGCTCGACCGACGTCACCCGCTGTGGGAGACCTGGTTCATCGAGGGGCTCCCCAACGACCGGGTGGCGTTGCTGATGAAGTACCACCACTGCCTGCTCGACGGGGTGGCCGGCGCCAGCCTCGCCTCGGCGCTGCTCGACTTCGCCCCCGACGCCGAGCCGCCGGCGATCCCGTCGGAGGACGAGGTCGAGCGAGCCGGGCCTCCCCCCTCCGATGCGGCGCTGCTCACCGGGGCGGTCGGCAACGTCGCCATGGCCCCGCTGCGGAGCCTCGCCTACGCGGGTCGGACCGCCCGTCGCGGCGTCACCCTCGTCCAGGAGGCCCGGGAGGGCCGCGCGATCGTGCCGCTGTCGGTGCCGAAGACCCTCCTCAACGGCAGCGTCGGCCCCCGACGGCGCCTCGGGATGTGCTCGCTCGCCATGCAGGACGTGAAGGCCCTGAAGACCCACTACGGGGTGAAGATCAACGACGTGGTCCTCGCCGTCGTCGCAGGGGCGCTGCGCTCGTACCTGATCGACCGGGGCGAGCTCCCCGACCGGCCCCTGGTGTCCGGGGTCCCGCTGTCCACCCGCGCCGAAGGGGACCAGACCGCCGACAACCAGGTGGCGATCATGGTCGTGTCGTTGGCCACGACGGTCGAGGATCCCGGCGAGCGTCTCATGACGATCCACGCCAGCAGCCAGGGGGCCAAGGAGATGATGCGGGCGGTCCGCGCCACCGAGATCCCGTCCATGGGGGAGGTGGCGCCCCCGGCCGTCCTCAACACCACCATCACCGCCCTGGCCCGCACCGGCGTCGTGTCGCGAGGGCCCACCATCATGAACACCCTCGTCTCCAACGTGCCCGGCCCCCCGTTCCCGCTCTACACCGGCGGGGCCCGCATCACCGGCATCTACTCGACGAGCGTCATCACCGAGTCGATGGGGTTGAACATCACCCTCTTCAGCTACATGGACCGCGTCGACATCGGGCTGCACGTCGACCCCGACGTGGTGCCCGACGTGTGGACCATCGCCGGGAGGTTCCCCGGCGCGCTCGGCGAGCTCATGGCATCGGCGGGGCTGGGCGAGCCCACCCCCGTCGAGGACCCCCTCGGCGGCGCCGGGGCCGTCGCCGACACCAGGGCGGGCGCCGCCGACATCACGTAACGACGCGGGCCGGGAGGCCCCGGGACACGTCCATCAACTCGGCGAGCGAGTCGGCGATCCGATCGAGGAACTCGTGGGGGTGGCGGTGCACCTCCGGGGCGACCAGGAGACCGAACTTCATGGCCCCGTCGTAGCTGTAGACGGTCAGCTCGAGACCCGCGTTGAGCACGACCACGGCGTAGCTGACGAGGTCGCTCACCCGGACGTCGCCGAGGTAGCGCGTCGTCGCCGGCCCGGGCACGTTGCCGGCGGCCAGGTTGGCCGCGGTGCGCTTCACCCGATAGGCGAGCAGCTCGCCCAGGGCGGGACCGAGGCGTGGGGTCAGGTCGCTGAAGGTGTGGGGCCGGCCGTCCAGGGCCTCGCGACGCAGCGCCACCGTGTCCGAGGCCGACCGGCTCACCTTCCCCAGCCGCTCGAGCGGATCGGCCTCGCTGGTGTGGAGGCTCACGTACATGTTCGAGATGTTGTTGCCGTAGAGGCGTTCGCTGCCCGGTGGGTCGATGGCGACGCCGAGGGCGCAGACCGCGTCGTGGTCGACGTCGAGGCCCCGGGCCGCGCTCTCGGCACGGATGGCTCCGGCGAGGACGGCCAGGAGCACCGAGTTGAGCGACGTCCCGACCCGTTCCTTCACGAACCGGAAGTCGGCCAACGGCAGCGAGGAGCTGGCGCACAGCCGCCTCGTCCCGAACCGGGGGTTCATCCACGTGTAGGGCACGCTGAGCCCCGACGGGACCAGGTCGTCCCGGCGTGCGAACGTCCGCCGTTCGCCGAGCACCGTGGCCCGGTTGCGCCACTCCCAGCGCACCATCTCGCCGGCCGCGCCGAGGCGCCCCGGCACGCCGGCGACCACCGAGGTGACGAGCTCGCGCCCCGACGGCAACGGAGCCGGTCGCCAGTCATCCCGGGGCGACGGCACACCCGGACCGGGGGCGTCGGTCGTGATCTGCTCGAAGAGCCGCACCACCCCCATGCCGTCGGACAGGGCGTGGTGGAGGCGGAACACGACGGCCTGCTCGCCGCCCTCCAGCCCGTGCACCAGGGTGGCGTCCCACAGGGGACGGGCCAGGTCGAGGCGGTCGCTGGCCAGCGAGGAGCACACGTCGTCGAGTTGGCGGCGCGTGCCCGGTGCCGGCAGGGCCCGCTCGGAGAGGTGAAGGTCGAGGTCGAAGTCGGGATCGTCGACCCAGAAGGGCAGGCTCTTGAACAGCGGGGGGACGACCACCCGTTGGCGCGCCCTCGGGTACCCGGGGAGGTGCGCCGAGATCGCGGCACGCATCTCGCGGAGGGTGACCGGGTAGCCCCGCTCGCTCGTGTCGAGCACCATCACCTTCAGCGTGTGGCACGGCTCGCCCATCCGCTCGAGATGGACGAACGTGGCGTCCGCGCCGGACATCCGCTCCACGTACCCCCCCTACGTCGTACCTTCCGGACCTGGCTCCCCCGGCCCGGGACGCTACCGCGACGCACCCGGGCCGACCACGGTGCGGGCCCGGCGCCGGTGCCTCAGACGGCCGGTGCGACCGTGCCCGCCGCCTCGCCCACCGCGGCGTCGATGTAGCGCTTCACGCCCCGGTCCCAGATCGCTCCGCCCAGGTGGCCGCCGTCGAACCAGTGGATCGAACCCGACCCCCAGTGCTCCCACAGGTCGAGGGCCTGCTGGGTGGAGGAGATCTGGTCGATCTTGCCGGCGTAGATGTAGCGCCGGTCGGGCGGCACCTTCGAGGTCACGCTGAACGGCGACACCGGCGCGAACAGGCGGTCGAGCGCCGGGTCGTCGACCAGCGCGAGATCGTCCTCGGGCAGCTCCATGCGGCGGGCGTGGCGGCGCATCAGCCGCGGGTAGTCCGACACCGGCAGACCGGCGATCACCCCGGCCAGACCCTCTTCGAGCCCGGACACCATCGACACCACGTAGGACCCGAGGGACACCCCGTGCAGGATGATCGGCGCGTCCGAGCGGGAGCGGATCCAGCGGATCGTGCGCCGCACGTCCCACACCGCCTGGGCGAAGCCCACGACGTTGGCACCGAAGTCCGTGCCGGGGATCTGCGGGGCACCGACGCTGGCCCGCAGCCCGCTCATGGGCAGCACCGGGTGCACGACGTTGACGCCGAAGCGGTCACGGGTGGCCGCGGAGCGGAAGAGGAACAGGTCCTCGGGGAGGCCCTGCTTGAAGCCGTGGACGTTGATCAGCCAGGGCGCGTCCACGTCGAGCTCGAGGGCGTAGACGTGGACGCTGGCGTTGGCGGGGTAGTCGCCCCACGTGGCCGACGCCTCCAGCGCGGGGGGCGGCACGAAGCCGCTGGGGAAGGCCAGGTGGTCGGCCTCTCCGCCCCGGGTGCGCACGGTTCCGAGACGGGCGACCGCCACCGGGGGGTCGGGCGGGGCGCAGAACACCTCGGGGGCGAGATCGATCTCGCCGGCGTCGGCGGCCTCGGCCAGGCGCCGGGCGTGGCGGTTCGCCTCCTGGAAGTGCGACCGGGCGAGCGCGGCCTGGTTGCCCTTCAGCAGGCCGAGGGCGATCTCATCGACGAGGGCCTCGGTGACCGTGCGCAGGGTGACGACGTCGACCCGGGTCTGCGCCGGCCGGTCGGGGTGCTGCACGTCGATGACCACCCGTGAGGTCCGGGGGCCGATGAGCATGACGTCGGCGCCGGGGAGGCGGTTGAACCGCGAGATGATCTGGGCCGGCAGCGCGTCGGCGATGGCCGAGTTGAGCCGGTGGATCCCCCGGGCGACGTCGGGAGCGACCCGCCCCAGCCCTTCGAGTCGTGCGTGCACGGCACCGTCCCCGTCCTGCCCGGGGCGATACCCCGGACGGTATGTGCCCCCACCCTACCAGCGTCGCCCGTCAGGATCCCGCGCCGGGTGGCGGACCCAGCCGGTCGACGAGGGCCTCGGCGGGCGGGTTGGCGAGGCGGCCCCGCCGGCGGGCGAGCACCAGGCGACGCGCGGCGAGCTCGACCAGCGGCGCATCCCCGGCCCTCGACCGCCGGCCGTGGGCCTGGATCTCGGGCAGGACGGTCCACCCCACTCCCAGGCGGGCCATCTCACGCAGCACCTCGGGCTGGTGGGACTCGGCCACGACCTGCCTCGGGGCCCCGCGGGCCCGCAACGCCTCCTCGATCACGGTGCGCGTGTGCGACCCGGTGGGGAACAGCACCCACGGCCCCCACCCGGCCGGATCCCCGAGCCCGCCCCCTGCGCGTGTCGCGCCCTCGGCCGGCACCACCACCAGCGGCTCCTCGACCAGCGGCTGGAGCTCCAGGGACGGGTCGACGAAGGGAGGTTCCACCACCACCGCGAGGTCGAGGGCCCCCGCGAGGAGCTGGTCAACCAGCTCCCCGGAGGGACCGACCCGGAGGCGCAGGTCCACCCCGGCGTGGGCACGCCGGAAGCCCCGCAGCGCGTCGACGCAGTGGTGGAGGGCGGCGGCATCGATCATGCCCACCCGGAGTCGCCCCGCCCCGCCGGCGCGCACCGCCGCCGCCCACCGACCGAGGTCGGCGGTTTCGGCCACGACGCGCCGGGCATAGGCGACGACCTCTCCGGCCTCCTCACGCAGGACCTGGCGGCGACCGACCCGCTCGAACAAGGTCACGCCGACGCGCCGTTCGAGCTCGGCGAGGCCCTGCGACAGCGCCGAGGTGGTGACCCCCACCGACTCGGCGGCGACCGAGAAGGTGGCCGACTCGGCCACCGCCACCAGATAGGAGAGCTGCGCCACCGTGACCGCCGGCAGCGGTGTCGCGTCCCGCACCTCTCGACTCCTCACCCCGGCGGACCCGCCGGGTCAATTGTTCAGTATCACTGTACAGACAAGATCAACCGTTCAGGAAGCCCTAGCCTCGGGACATGACCGAACCCGTGACCATCGCCCCGCCCACCGGCCGCCTCGGCGTGCTCACCCCCGGCATGGGCGCCGTGGCGTCCACCTTCATCGCCGGCGTGCTCGCCGCCCGGGCCGGCACCGCCGTCCCCGTCGGGTCGCTGAGCCAACTCGCCCACATCCGCCTCGGCACCCGCGACGAGGGCCGCAACCCGATGATCAAGGAGTTCGTGCCCCTCGCCGACCTCGACGACCTGGTCTTCGGCGGCTGGGACCCGATCAGCCCCAACGTCCTCGAGGCGGCGCGCAACGCCGGTGTCCTCGAGGACCGCGACCTCAACCCCATCTCCGCCGAGCTCGAAGGTGTCGTGGCGATGGACGCGGTGTTCGACCAACGCTGGGTCAAGCGCCTCGAGGGGACCCGGGTCAAGGACGTGACCGACAAGTGGGCCCAGGCCGAGGCCCTCATCGCCGACATCGAGCGCTTCCGCGTGGAACACGGCTGCGACCGTCTCGTCATGGTCTGGTGCGGGAGCACCGAGGCCTACCAGGAGGCCAGCGCCGTCCACGCCACCGTCGAGAGCTTCGAGGCCGGCCTGCGCGACAACGACGAGAACATCGCCCCGAGCCAGATCTACGCCTACGCCGCCCTGGTGTCGAAGGTGCCCTTCGCCAACGGCGCACCGAACCTCTCCGTCGACCTGCCCTGCATGCGCGAGCTCGCCGCCCGCGAAGGCGTGCCGATCGCCGGGAAGGACTTCAAGACCGGCCAGACCTGGCTGAAGACGCTGCTCGCCCCCGGCATCAAGGCACGCATGCTCGGCCTGCGGGGCTGGTACTCCACGAACATCCTCGGCAACCGCGACGGCGAGGTGCTCGACGACCCGGAGAACTTCAAGACCAAGGAGGTCTCGAAGCTCGGCGTGATCGACTCCGTGCTCCAGCCCGAGGTGTACCCCGACCTGTACGGCGACATCGACCACGTGGTCCGCATCAACTACTACCCGCCCCGCGGCGACAACAAGGAGGGGTGGGACAACATCGACATCTTCGGGTGGATGGGCTACCCGATGCAGATCAAGGTCAACTTCCTGTGCCGCGACTCCATCCTCGCCGCGCCCATCGTGCTCGACCTGGCCCTCTTCATGGACCTGGCGGCCCGAGCGGGGCAGCACGGGGTCCAGGAGTGGCTGAGCTTCTACTTCAAGGCCCCCCAGGCGGCGACGCCGGTGCCCGCCGAGCACGACCTGTTCATCCAGCAGACCAAGCTCAAGAACACGCTGCGCGAGTGGATGGGCGAGGAGCCGGTCACCCACTCCGAAGCCGGCTGACGATCGGTCACGCCGTCGGGACCCCGACGGTGCCGACGGCCGGAGCGTCGGCCGAGTCCGCGAACGCCGCCCACATCGCCGCGTAGGGACCCCCGGAGGTCACGAGGACATCGTGGGGCCCCTCCTCGAGGATGCGGCCGTCGCCGATCACCACGATGCGGTCGGCTCGGCGGGCGGTGGGCAGGCGGTGGGCCACCACCACGGTGGTACGTCCCGTCGAGGCGGCCGTCATGGCCCGCTGGACCCGGGCCTCGCTGGCCAGGTCGAGCTGCGAGGTCGCCTCGTCGAGGAGCAGGATCGCCGGATCGACGAGTCGGGCCCGGGCCAGGGCGATGAGCTGGCGCTGGCCCGACGACAGCGACCGGCCCCGCTCGCTGACCGGCGTGAGGTACCCCTGGGGCAACGAGGCCACGAAGTCGTGGGCCCCGACGGCCCGGGCGGCGGCCTCCACCTCGGCCGCGCGGGCGCCCGGACGGCCGTAGGCGATGTTGTCGCGCACCGTGCCCGTGAACAGGAACGCCTCCTGGGGCACCACCCCGAGTTGACGCCGGAAGGCGCCGAGGTCGATGTCACGCAGGTCGATGCCGTCCACGGTCACCCGTCCGCCGGTGGGGTCGTAGAAGCGGGCCAGCAGCTTCACGATCGTCGACTTCCCGGCGCCGGTCTCGCCCACCAGGGCCACCGTCTCGCCGGCGCGGACGTGCAGGTCGACACCGGACAGGGCCTCGGTCGTCTCGGCGCGGCCGGCACCGCCGCCCCCGGTGACCGGCTCGTAGCGGAAGTGGACGTCCTGCAGCCGGATCTCGCCGCGGAGGCGCCCCGGGTCGACCGGTCGGGCGGGGGGTGGCGTGCTCGACGGGGTGGCCAACAGCTCCTCGATCTTGACCACCGACGCCGAGGCCTGCTGCCAGGTGTCGAGGACCTGGGAGAGCTGCTGGAGCGGGGAGAAGAACTGGTTGAGGTAGAGCAGGAACGCGATGACGACGCCGGTCGTCACCACACCCTCCTGCTCGAGCACCGACCCGGCGCCGAGCACCACCACCGCGCCGAGGTCGGAGAGCAGCAGGATGAAGGGGAAGTACAGGGCGACCAGGCGCTGCGCGCCGACCCGGTGCTCGAGGTAGCGCCGGTTGACCGAGCGGAACCCCGTGATGTTGCGGTCCTCGCGGGAGTAGGCCTGCGCGACCCGCACCCCCGACAGGCTCTCCTGGAGGTTGGCGTTCACGTCGGCGATCGCCTCCCGGGCCTTCTCGTAGGACGCCGAGGACCGGCGCCGGTACCACCACGTCGCCACCACCAGCGGCGGGAGGACCGTGGCCGCGGCGAGCGCCAGCGGAGGCGACAGGACGACGAGGAACACGAAGACCCCGACGCACGTGAACACGCCGACGACGGCGTTGACGAGCCCGGTCTGCACGAGCTGGGACAGCGCCTCGACGTCGGTCGTCATACGGGTCATGAGCCGGCCGTCGAGCTCGTCGTCGTAGTAGTGCAGCGACATCCGCTGGAGGTGGCCGAAGATCTTGAGACGGAGCGCATAGAGCATCCGCTCGGCGGTGCGTCCCGTGACCGCGGTGTAGGCCCAGACCACGCCCCAGTCGGTCACGACCGCGGCGAGGAAGAGCCCGACGGCGAGCCAGAGCGCCGCCGGGTCGCCCGGGGTGATGCCGTCGTCGATGCCCCGGCTGACGAACACCGGTCCGAGCAGCGTGAGCACCGTGTCGAGCACGACGAGACCCAGCCCGACGGCCAGGCCGAGCACCCACGGTCGGACGAACCGGCGGATCCGGAACGGCCCGGGATCGTCGGCGGTCACCGCCGCGACGTCGACGCCGGGGGTGTCGTCGGCGGGCGGGAGCCGGTCGAGCGCGGCCAGCATGTCCGGTGTGGCGCTCAGCGCCATCGACGCCATCTGCCCGCCACCGGGACCTGGGTTGCGGGCCGGACCGTCGACGATCGCCGAGGCCCGCGGTTGCCCGTCGAGCGCGTCCACCGGCCACGCCGCCTCGGTCACCGCCACGGCGAGCAGCTCCTCGCGGCGTTCCTCGTCGACGACGTCGTCGGCGAGGGGACCGAGACCCTCCACCTCGTCGTCGGGACCGGAGAACAGGTCGCGGTAGACGGCACTGGTGGCGATCAGCTCCTCGTGGGTGCCGTCGGCCACCGCCCGCCCCGCGTCGAGGACCACGATCCGGTGGGCCAGGCGCAGCGTGGAGCGCCGATGGGCGATGAGGATCGTGGTCCGGTCCCGCATGAGTCGCCGGAGGGTGGCGTGGATGGCCTCCTCGGTGGTCACGTCGACCGCCGAGGTGGCGTCGTCGAGCACGAGGACCCGCGGGTCCGTGAGGATGGCGCGGGCCAAGGCCAGGCGTTGGCGCTG
Source organism: Acidimicrobiales bacterium (assembly GCA_025455885.1). NCBI lineage: Bacteria > Bacillati > Actinomycetota > Acidimicrobiia > Acidimicrobiales > Acidimicrobiales bacterium. The sequence goes on along the minus strand of JALOLR010000012.1, from coordinate 52,892 downwards.
CCCGCCCGAGAGCGACAGACCGCGCTCGCCGACCAACGTGTCGTAGCCGTCGGGGAGCGCCGCCACGAACCCGGCGGCCCCGGCGGCGGCCGCCGCCGCCACGACCTCGGCGTCGGTCGCCTCCGGCCGCCCGTAGGCGATGTTCGCCCGCACCGTGTCGGAGAAGAGGAAGGCGTCCTCGAACACGACGCCCACCTGACGGCGGAGGGAGTCGAGCGTGAGGTCGCGGACGTCGTGTCCGTCGAGCGTCACCCGGCCGGCGGCGACGTCGTAGAACCGGGGCAGCAACGCGGTGATCGTGGACTTCCCCGACCCACTGGTGCCGACGAGGGCCACGACCTCTCCCGGGCGCACGCGCAGGTCGAGCCCGTCGAGCACCGGTTGGCTGCGGGTGTAGCCGAACCGGACGTCCTCGAAGCGCACCTCGCCCACGGCGTCGGGCAGGTCGACGGCCCCGGGTGCCTCGACGACGACGGCGTTGGCGTCGAGGACGTCGAGGATCCGCTCGGCACCCGCCCGCGCCTGCTGGCCGACCGTGAAGAGCCCCGCCAGCATCCGCACGGGGGCGACGAGCTGCACCAGGTAGGCCGAGAAGGCCAGGAAGGTGCCGAGGGTCAGGTTGCCCTCGATCGCCATCCACCCACCCAGGGCGAGGACCGCCACCTGGGCCAGCGCCGGGATGGCCTGCATCGTCGAGGTGAACCTCGCCTGGAGGCGCACCAGCCTGACCCGTGCGGCGTAGAGGCCCTCGGCGGTCTCGGCCAGGTGGGCCAGCTCACGGTCCTCCTGGCCGAACCCCTTCACGACCCGAACCCCGCTGACCGCCTCGTCGACGACGCCGGCCACCTCGCCCATGCGCTGCTGCGCGTCCCAGGTCGCCGGGAAGACCTTCCGCCGGAGCCGCAGCGCCACGAACCCGAGCAACGGGAGGGCGACCACGACGACGAGCGTGAGCGCCGGGGAGAGGACCGTCATGATGACGAGGGCCAACGCGACCATCACGAGGTTGCCCAACATGATGGGCAGGAAGGCCAGCAGGCCCTGGATGAGTCCGAGGTCCGAGGAGGCCCGGGACACGAGCTGGCCCGTCCGGAGCTGGTCGTGGCCGGCGAAGTCGAGGCGTTGCAGTCGCTCGTAGATGGCGTTGCGCAGGTCGTACTGCACGTCGAGGCTGACCCGGCCGCCCACCCACCGGCGCACGACCGCCGCCCCGAAGGACACCACACCGACGACGGCCAACGCCGCCAACCACGGCGCCACCGGACGGGTGCGCCCCACCAGGCCGTCGTCGACCACGACCTTCTGCAGGAGCGGCGCGACGGCCATCAGCCCCTGTCCGACGACGGAAGCGCCCAGCGCCACGACCACGTTGCGCCGGTGAGCCCCCAGGAACGGGGCGAGCCGCCGGATCCACCCCCCGGTGGCCGCAGGCTCGGGCACCGGCCGATCGATCACCTCCTGGAGGCTAACGACCGCCCCTCCCCGGGCGGCGGGGAGCGTCGCGGCGCCACCGTGACCCACAATGGGGGATGCCCGAGATCCGCGAGACCAAGCTCCCCGGCGTCGGCATCGAGTTCGACTTCACCTCCGAGAGCGGCGACCACGTCGGTGTGATCTCCCGCCACTCGGGCCGCCGCGAAGTGGTCGTCTACGACGACGACGACCCCGACGCCGTGGCCTGCCGGATCGAGCTCACCGCCGCCGAGGGCTCCGCGGTGGCCGAGCTCCTCGGGGGCACGACGGTCACCACCCAGCTCGCCGAGCTCTCGGCGGAGATCGAGGGGCTGTTCATCGACTGGGTCCCGCTCGGACCCGCCTTCACCCCGAAGAGCATCGCCGACACCGCCATGCGCACCACCACCGGCTCGTCGGTCATCGCCATCATCCGGGACGGGACCGCCGTCCCCGCCCCGGGACCCGACGACGTGCTCCAGGGCGGCGACACGGTGGTGCTCGTCGGCACGAGGGACGGCATCGCCGCCGCCGGCGACCTGCTGGGGACCTGAACCCCGTGACCGCGCACGCGGCCACGACGGTCCTGGCCGCCACCGGCGGCGAGACCGCCCGGATCCTGCTGGAGCTGGGGCTCGTGTTCCTCGTCCTCGCCGCGCTGAGCCGCGGCGCCTCCCGCCTGGGCCTGTCGGCCATCCCCGCGTTCCTGCTCGTCGGGCTGGTGCTCCGCGACGGCGGACCGTTCGACCTCACCGTCACCGACGAGTTCCTGGAGGTGGGCTCCCAGATCGGGATCGTCCTGCTCCTCCTGCTGCTCGGACTCGAGTACACCCCCGACGAGCTGGTCGGCTCGTTGCGCAGCTCCGCTCGCGCCGGGGTGGTGGACCTCGTCCTGAACGCCACGCCCGGGGTGGTGGTCGGGCTGCTCCTCGGATGGTCGCTGCTCGGCGCGGTCTTCCTCGGGGGGATCACCTACATCTCCTCGTCGGGGATCGTGGCCAAGCTGTTGAACGACCTCGGACGCATGGGCAACCGGGAGACGCCGTCGGTCCTGGCCGTCCTCGTGATCGAGGACCTGGTGATGGCCCTCTACCTGCCGATCGTGACCGGCCTGGCCATCGGGGGGGCCCTGGCCGGTGTCGCGGTGTCCGTCGTCGTGGCGGTCGCCGTGGTGGGCCTCACCCTGTTCCTCGCCGTGCGCCACGAGCACCTCCTCGGCCGAGTCGTCTTCAGCCGCTCCGACGAGGTCCTCCTCTGGAGCCTGCTGGGCCTCGCTCTCGTGGTCGCCGGCGCCGCCGAGCTGCTCAACGTGTCGGCCGCCGTCGGCGCCTTCCTCGTCGGCATCGCGGTGTCGGGGGCGGCGGCGCGCACCGGCAGCACCGTCCTCGCGCCCCTGCGAGACCTCTTCGCGGGCGTGTTCTTCGTCGTCTTCACGTTCACGATCGAACCCGGGGAGATCGTCGACGCGCTGCCCGTGGCGATCGGGCTGGCCGTGCTGACCGCCGTCACGAAGACGGTGACCGGCGCCTGGGCCGCCCGTCGGGCGGGCGTGGCGGCGCGTGGCCAGATCCGAGCCGGCACCGTGCTCGTCGCCCGGGGTGAGTTCTCCATCGTGATCGCCGGACTGGCCACCGCATCGGCGGTCCAGGACGGGTTGGCCGCGCTGGCCACCAGCTACGTGCTCGTCCTGGCCGTGGCCGGTCCGCTCCTCACCCGCTTCGCCGATCCCGCGGCGTCGCGCGTCCTGGCGCGACGCACCCGGCGGGCCACGGCCCGGGCGGCGGCCGCGGCCGCCGCCGCCGACGCAGAACGCCGCAACCCGGCCGACGAGGACGCGGGGTGACCGGACCGCCGTGGGAAGCACCGACGGCCGACGAGTTCGCCGCGCTCGACGCGCTCGGCACGAACGGGACGTGGGAGCTGCAGGGCACGACCCTGAAGCTGACCAACCTCGACAAGGTCCTGTTCCCGGGGCGCGAAGGCGGCGCCGACGTCACGAAGCGCGACCTCGTCCGCTGGTTCACCACCGTGTCCCCGTGGGCGTTGCGCTACCTGCACGACCGGCCCGTCAACCTGCACCGGTTCCCGGCCGGGGTGACCGAGCCCGGCTTCTGGCACAAGGCGGTCCCCGACCACGCCCCGGAGTGGCTCACCCGCTGGCACCACGACGGCGCCCGGTCGGGCGACACCCGGTGGTACTTCGTGATCGACAGCCCCGCGGCCATGGCGTGGATGGCGAACTACGGCGCCGTCGAGCTCCACCCGTGGACGTCGACGGCGTCGCACCCCGACCGCCCCACCTGGGCGATGATCGACCTCGACCCCGGGTCCGCCACGTCCTTCGACGACCTCCTCGTGCTCGCCCGACTGCACCGGACCGCCCTCGATCACCTGGGCGTGCGGGCCGGGGCCAAGGTGACCGGGCGCCGAGGCATCCAGATCTGGGTCCCGGTGGCGCCCCGATACGCCTTCGACGAGACGCGTGACTGGGTGGAGTCGCTGTCGCGGGCCGTCGGCGCCACCGTGCCCGAGCTGGTGAGCTGGAAGTGGAGCACGCGCGAGCGGGGCGGGCGGGCCCGGCTCGACTACACGCAGAACGCCGTCAACAAGACGCTGGTCGCGCCGTGGAGCACCCGGGCGGCGATCGGCGCACCCGTCTCGGTGCCGATCACCTGGGACGAGCTCGACGACCCGGAGCTCACGCCGGACCGGTGGACGGTCGCCGTCGCCCGAGAGCGCCTGGACGTCGTGGGCGACCCGCTCGCCCCGCTCGTCGGCCTCCCCCAGGAGCTACCGCCGCTCTGAGCCGGCCGCGGTCGGCCCGGGCACCCGCGCCGAGCGGACCCGCCGGTGAAGGTCGGCGGCCGAGACCACCAGGACACCGACCGGGAGCAGCAGCCAGGCCGGCGCCGCGCCCGCCCATGCCGCCAGGGCCGCACCGGCGACGTAGCCGGCGAGGACGACGGCGAGGACGGCGACCGTGTGGCGGCGGGCGGCGGCGTCGGGCGAACCCACCGACCTCCCCAGACCCTCCCCCACGCGGGCCACCGCGCCCGACTCGTAGGTGGTGGCCACCGCCACCGACCCCACCCGCAGCAACGCCGCGGTCTGCAGGCCCATGGCCAGGGCGCCACCCACCACCACCGGCTCGACGACGAGGTTCCCCCCGTCACCGCCGAACCGGGCGAGCCACCCCGTGACGGCCAGGAGGAGCACCGCCTCGACCACGAAGAGCAGATCGGGACGCAGCTCGCGACCACCCCGTCGACGCCGCTCGTGGACCAAGTTGGCCACCGCGACGCCCACCACGAACGCCGCGATCGCGGTGCCGTGGCGGGCCACCACCCCCCATGCGCCCTCCCCTGCGGCGATGCCGAGCAGGACGAGGTTGCCGCTCATGTTCGCCACGAAGACCGGGGCGACGTTCACGAAGCCGTGGGCGTCGACGAACCCGGCCACTGCGGCGAGGATCGCCGCGAAGGCGAGGCTCCCGCTCAGCGGCGACGGCGACGCGGACGGCACCCCGGCGACCCTACGGCTCGGGGAGGGAGGGTCAGGTGATGGACGCCGCGTAGATGCTGGCGATCGCCGCGTCGAGGGCGGCGTCGAACTCGGCGTCGCTCTGCTGGGCGGTCAGGCCCTCGGTGAGCGCCCTCGAGAAGCTGGCCACCACACCGTGGTTCCGGGCGAGGCGGGCATTGGCGTCCTCCCGCGTGTAGCCGCCCGAGAGCGCCACCACGCGCAGCACCTTGGGGTGCTCGACGAGATCGGTGTAGAACCCGTCGACCTCGGGGAGGGTGAGCTTCAACATCACGTGGCGGTCGGCGCCCACGGCGTCGAGCTCGGCGAGGATGGCCGCCTTCAACAGCTCCTCGGCACCGCCCTTCTCGGGGCTGTTGATGTCGACCTCGGGCTCGATGATCGGGACCAGGCCGGCGTCGAGGATCGTCGCCCCGATCTCGAACTGCTGGCTCACCACGGCGTCGACCCCCGCCGGGTCGGCCAGCTTGATGACCGAGCGCATCTTGGTGCCGAACACGCCGTGGCCGTTGGCCCGGCTGAGCTGGTCGTCGAGGTCGGGGATCGGCTTCATGACCTGCGCGCCGTCGGCCTCGTCGGCCAGGCCCTTGTCGACCTTCAGGAACGGCACCACGCCCTTGTCCTCCCAGAGGAACTCGGCGGTGCCCTTGCCGGCGATCTCGCGCTCCATCGTCATGTCGAACAGGATCGCCCCGAGGATCCGGTCGCCGGAGAACGACGGGCTGGTGATGATGCGGCTGCGCATCTCGTGGATCCGGTCGAACATCTCCGCCTCGTTGCCGTAGGCGGACTCGTCGAGCCCGTACAACTTCAGCGCCTTGGGGGTGCTCCCCCCGCTCTGGTCGAGGGCGGCGATGAAGCCGTCGGCGGACTTGACCTTCTGGAACTGAGCATCGTTCACGAGGGGGATCCCGTCTGGTCGAGGTTGACGCCCGCCTGCCGGCGACGCCGGTGCCGCGGTCGGGACCCGCACGGCCCCGCTCCCCCAGTCTGTACCACCTGGACGGCCCGCTCCTCCAGCAGGGAGTGGCACCCCGCCGGGAGGACGTGCAGGCTGGGGCGGATCGGGACGCCGGGGGGCATCGACGAGGGGGCGACATGACGCTGGATGTGCAGGTGTGGGGGACCGGAGGGGTGGGCTCGCTCGCCATCCCGGCGATCGCGCGGCGCCACGACCTGGAGCTGACCGGGGTGTGGGTCCACTCCGAGGCCAAGGCGGGCGTCGACGCAGGCACCCTCGCCGGCATCGACCCCGTCGGGATCGCCGCCACCGGTGACGCCGACGCGCTGGTCGCCGCCCGCCCGGACTGCGTCGTGTACACGGCGAGCGGTCCCGAGCTGGATGCCGTCGCCGTGCCCGACTACGAACGCCTCCTGCGCGCCGGCATCAACGTCGTCACGGTGTCCTCGCCCGGCCTCGTCTACCCGCCGGCCGCGGCGCCGGCCACACGCGACCGGCTCGGCGCAGCGGCGGCCGAGGGTGGGGCGTCGCTCTACGCGTCGGGCATCGAACCCGGCTTCGCCGCCGACCAGCTCGTGCTGACGTTGCTGACGATGTCGACCCGCATCACCTCGGTGCGGGTCCAGGAGTTCTTCAGCTACGACGAGTACCCGGTCGAGTTCATGATGCGTGAGGTCATGGGGTTCGGCCACGAGCTCGACCACACCCCTCTCATGGCCACCAGGGGCGCCCAGCTCGGCACGTGGGGACCGCCGGTGCGCATGGTCGCCGACGCCCTCGAGGTCGAGCTCGACGAGATCCGCGAGACCTTCGAACGGTCCCTCACCCCCCGCCGCCTCGAGGTGGCCTGCGGCACGATCGAGGCGGGGACGGTCGGCGCCATCCGGTTCGAGACCATCGGGGTGGTGGACGGCCGCGACGCCATCGTGATCGAGCACGTGAACCGCATGGCCGCCGACCTCGCCCCGGAGTGGCCGGCGGCCGACCGCAACGGCACCTACCGGATCACGATCGACGGCGAACCCGACTCGGTCTGCGAGCTGATGATGGGGACCACCGAGACCTTCTCCGACCAGGGGATGGTGGCGACCACCATGCGGACCGTGAACGCCGTCCCCGCCGTGGTCGCCGCGGCGCCGGGGCTGGTGAGCTCGCTCGACCTGCCGCTCACCCTGCCCCGTCAGGCGTTCTGAGCTCCCGCGCCGCCGGGTCCTGCCGGTAGAAGTCGGCGAGGACTTCGTAGAGATCCGGGTGCTCGGCCCGGAGGGTGCCCGGTGCGTCGAAGAACGCCTCGGTGGCGACCGCGAAGAACTCCCCGGGGTTCACCCCCGCGTAGGCCCGTAGCGTCCGGCCGCCCTCGCCCACCACCACCCGTTCGTAGACGGCGGTGCAGACCTCCACCCAGCGATCGAAGCGGTCCCGGTCGGCGAGCGGCGGTGTGCCGTCCACGGTGCCGTCGAGCATGTCGAGCTTGTGGGCGAACTCGTGGAACACGACGTTGTGGCCCCGCCCGGGATGCCGGGCCTCGGACCGGACCGTGTCCCACACGATGACGACCGGACCCTGGAACGAGGCCTGGCCGAGGATGGGCATCGGGTGGTCGGACACGAGGCCGCCGCCCTGGGACCGGGGTCCGGTGAGCACCATCGTGGTGGGGTGCACGAGGATCGAACCGACGTCGCGGTAGGAGTCGTCGGGGAGACCGAGGACGAGCAGCGCCGCCTGCGCGGCGATGAGCACCCGCATCTCGTCGGTCAGTGCGAACCCGCGCGCCGCCTCCCAACGCTTCTCGGCGATGAGCCCGAGCGCCAGCGCCTCGAGGCGCGTCCGCTCGTCGTCGGAGAGGAGGTTCCAGTGGACCACCCTCTCGGCGAGCAGGGCGCGCCACTCGGGGAGGAACCCCGCCGCGTAGCGCTCCCGGCGCGCCCGCCTCCGGGCGCCGAAGATCAGGGTCCCGTGCGGCCCAGCACGACGGGCTCGGCGGGGGCCGCGCAGCACACCGCCTCCTCGACGGTTCCACCCTGGCCCATGTCGTCGGCGTCGGCGGTCTTCACGTACCACTCCCACCGGGCACCGTCGGGGTCACTGACCCAGGTCTCCACCTTCTCGGCATAGCAGCAGATGGTGTCGTCGACCCCGGTGGTGTCGAGCCCTGCACCTCGGAGGCGGGCGTCGGCCGCCTCGACCTCCGGCGCACCGTCGGTCTCCACGCCCAGGTGGTTCAGACGACCCCCGACCTCCGACTCGAACAGGACCAGCTTCAGCGGCGGGTCGGCGACCTCGAAGTTGGCGTACCCCGGCTTGCGCTTGGCGGGGCCGACCCCGAACAACGCGGTGTAGAAGGCGACCGACCCCTCGAGGTCGGTGACATCGAGTGCGAGCTGGACCCTGGCCACGGCGGTACCTCCACGGCATCGACGGATGAACGATCACCCTACCGGGCCGGGTCGACGCCCTCGACGGCCCGGCACCCGGACCGCAGGACCCCGGACGACGCGGTCACTCGGCCGGGACCACACCCAACGACGTCATGAGCGCCTCGACCCGCCCCCGGATCTCGTCGCGGATCGGCCGCACCGCGGCCACGTCCTGGCCGGCGGGGTCCTCGAGGGCCCAGTCCTCGTAGCGGGTGCCCGGGTAGACGGGGCAGGCGTCGCCGCACCCCATCGTGACGACGACGTCCGCGGCGCGGACCACCTCGTCGGTCCACGGCTTGGGGAACTCCTCGGTGATGTCGATCCCCACCTCGGCCATCGCCTCGATCGCCGCCGGGTTGACCTCCGACGCGGGCTCCGACCCCCCGGACCAGACCGTCACCCCTTCACCGCCGAGGTGGCGCAACCAGCCGGCCGCCATCTGGGAGCGGCCGGCGTTGTGCACGCACAGGAACAGGACGCCCGGAGTGCCGGTGGCGTCGGGATCGTCGACCCGGGCCAGCGCGTCGAGACGTTCACGTGCGAAGCGCTCCGCGAGGAGCGGGAGGAAGTTCGGGACCTTCGACGTGGGGATGAGGAGGTTGTGGGAGTCGACCACGAAGCGCTCGATGGTCTCGCGGCCGAAGACGCCCGCGAACTCGCGCTCCAGGCGGACCGCCACGCTGCGGGCCATCTGGCGGTAGCTCAGGGGGAGATCGTCGATCTCGGTGTCGGTCATGGGCGCTCTCCGGTCGGGGTGGTGGGCGACAGCTCTGCGAGGAGGCCGCGGACGCGGCGGTCGATCTCGTCGCGGATCGGTCGGACGGCGTCGACGCCCTGTCCGGCCGGGTCGTCGAGCTCCCAGTCGAGGTACCGGGTGCCCGGGTAGAACGGGCACTCGTCACCGCACCCCATCGTGATGACCACGTCGGAGGCCTCGACGGCCGCGTCCTCGAGGCGCTTGGGTCGTGCCCCCGCGGCGTGCAGGTCGATGCCCAGCTCGGCCATCGCCTCGACCACCGCCGGGTTGATCTCCTCGGCCGGGGCGGTGCCCGCCGATCGGACCACGACGGCATCGCCGGCGTGGTGAGCCAGCAGCGCGGCGGCCATCTGGGACCGACCGGCGTTGTGGACGCACACGAACAGCACCTCGGGTCGCTCGTCACTCATCGGGATCCTCCGGTTCGGCGGTCGGGTAGAAGAAGCGCACGAGACCGAACGCGACGACGGCCCCGACGAGCTGCATGGCGATGAACGGGGGGGCCGACGACGGGGCGACCCCGGCGAAGGTGTCCGACAACATCCGGGCCACCGTCACCGCCGGGTTGGCGAAGCTCGTCGACGACGTGAACCAGTAGGCGCCGCCGATCCAGGCGGCGACCGCGAAGGGCACCATCCGGGCCTTCCCGGAACGCACGCACCCCTGGATGACGAGCAGCAGCGTCGCCGTGGCCACCACCTCGGAGAGCCACAACGCCCCCGACGACCGGTCCTTCGTCGAGAGGTTCACCGCCGGCAGCTCGAACATGAGGTTGACCAACATCGCCCCCAGACAGGCGCCGACGACCTGGGCGACCACGTAGAGACCCGTGTCGCGAGTGGTGGTGGTGCCGAGGAACCGGTCGAGGAGGGTGACCACCGGGTTGAAGTGCGCGCCGGACACCGAGCCGAAGACGAGGATCAGGGCGACCAGCGCTCCCGCAGTGGCGATCGCGTTCTCGAGGAGCTGGAGGCCGACGTCCCCGCTCGACAGGCGCTCGGCCATGATCCCCGACCCGATGACGGCCACGATCAGCAGCCCGGTGCCGAGCGCCTCGGCGGCGAGGCGCCGCCCGAGGTCGAGGCCGAAGGACCCGGTCCCGGTCTCGACGGCGACCTCGAGGTCGGCCTCGGTGGGCCTGAGATCGTCGGTCACGCCGCACTCCTCCCGACGACCGACCCGACCCTGGCCCGCAGCTCGGCGACGGTGGCGTCGAACGCGCCTTCGGTGCCGAGGGCCACGGGATCGGGGACCGACCAGTGCCACCACGAGTCCGACGGGTCGAGCTCCTCGTGCGCCCGGTCGCAGACGGTGACGACCAGCGAGGGGAGCGACTCGACCTCGGCGAGGGAACGGGGCACGGCGCCCGAGAGGTCGACGCCGCAACGCTCGGCGGCGGCCACGGCGCCGGGGTGGACCTCCCCGGCCGGGTGCGTGCCCGCCGACAGGGCTTCGGCGCCGGTCGCGGCCCGCCAGAGCCCGGCGGCGAGCTGGGAGCGCGCCGAGTTGGCGGAGCAGACGAAGAGCGCCGGACCGACGGCGACCGTCGGGGACGGCACCAGCGTCTCGAGCACCGATCGGTGCAGGTGCACGTAGCGGCGTCGCCCGTCGCCGCTCGAGCGGGACCGCTCGACCAGGCCCACCCGCTCCAACACGTCGAGATGATGGGCGAGGAGGTTCGACGCCAGCCCCAGCCGGCGGGTCAGCTCGACGGGGGCGCGGTCGGAGACGAGCAGCTCCTCGACGATGGCCAGCCGGGCGGGCTCACCGAGCGCCGCATGCCGCGCCGCCCGGCACTCGAGATCGTCCCCGTCCATGTCGCCATCATGGCGCGCCGGCGCCGATGACTCAAGATCGATTGAGTGAACTCGGCGTTCATCGTGGAAGCCACCCGCGACGGTGGCTCCCCCGGGGCGGAGCAGCTCGGGCGGAGGTGGACGGCTCAGGCCGGGCGGGCGCCGCGGACCAGGGTGCCGGGCAGCTCACCGGTGGGCTCGCCGTCGGACATCACGACCCGGCCGGCCACCAGCGTCGCCCGGTAGCCCGTGGGTCGCTGGACGAGGCGCTTCCCGCCGGCGGGCAGGTCGTGGAGCATCTCGGGCCGCCCGAAGCCCAGGGCGTCGAGGTCGATCAGGTTCACGTCGGCGCGTCGGCCCGGCACGAGCACGCCCCGGTCACCCAGACCGACCAGCGCCGCGGTGGCGGCACACTGCTGCGCCACGATCCACTCCACCGGGAGTCGCTGCTCCTCGGCGACGTCGCGGCCCCAGTACGACAGGAGGTGGGTGGGGAAGCTGGCGTCGCAGATCATCGTGCAGTGCGCGCCGGCGTCGCCCAGGCCCGGGACGGTGCGACGGTGCACGAGCATCTCGCGGACGGCGCGGAGGTCGCCCTCCGCATAGTTCATGACCGGCACGTACAAGGTGCCCGTGCCCCCGTCGGCGACGAGCACGTCGTACGCGTCGGCGAGGTCGAGGGCCTCCTCGGGACGCGGGTCGTACCGGGGCTCGGTTCCGAGGGCGAAGGCCGGGCCCAGCCGGGCGAGCAGGTCCGTGGCCGGGTCGGCCAGCTCGGCGAGGACCGCGGCGCGCACCTCGGGCCGGCCCAGCTCGGCAACCATCTCGGCGTGGGGCCGCCCGGCGAGGGACCGGTACGTGGACGACCCGAGGAGGGGATGGACCCGCCCCTCGAGGCTCAGGATCAGCCCCACGGGCCGCGACGCCACCTGGCCGCGGATCTCCAGGCCGGCAGCGGCGGCGGCGTCGATGAGGTCGAGCAACCTCCGATAGGCGTCAACGGGCTGATCGGGGCGCTGCAGCGTGGTGATCGACAGGGGGCGACCGCCCACCTCGGCCATCGCCCGCAGGAGGGCGAACTCCCCGTCGAGGTCGTCGAAGTCGGCCACCGCCTGGAACACGCCCCGACCGGTGGCCCCCACCGCGCGGGCGATGCCGAGGAGCTCGTCGGCTCCGGCGGTGAGGCTGGGGGTGGGCCGCCCGTCGGTCGAGCGGTGCGCGACCGTCCGGGAGGTGGAGAAGCCGAGTGCCCCGGCCACGACGGCCTCGGCGGCCAGCCGACCCATCACCTCGATCTCCGCGTCGGTGGGTCGGGCGTCGTGCTCGGCACCGCGGTCACCCATCACGTAGCCCCGCAGCGCGGCGTGGGGCACCTGTGCCGCCAGGTCGATGGCCTTGGGGGAGCGTTCGAGGGCGTCGAGGTACTCGGGGAAGGACTCCCACTCCCAGGTGATGCCCTCGTGCAGAGCGGTGCCCGGGATGTCCTCGACCCCCTCCATGAGCGCCACCAACCACTCGTGGCGATCGGGCCGGACGGGCGCGAAGCCGACCCCGCAGTTGCCGGCCACCACGGTCGTCACCCCGTGCCACGAGGACGGGGTGAGCATCGGGTCCCAGGTGGCCTGGCCGTCGTAGTGGGTGTGCACGTCCACCCACCCCGGCGTGACGAGCAGGCCGTCGGCGTCGAGCTCCCGGCGACCGCGGCCGTCGACGTCGCCGACCCGGGTCACCACCGTCCCGTCGATGGCCACGTCGGCGCGCCGCCGCGGCGCGCCGGTCCCGTCGACCACCGTGCCCCCGCGGATCACCACGTCGTGCTCGGCCATCACCCCTCCTCGACCGGGCGACCTCGGTGCGGACGCCACGGGACCACGGTAGCGACGACCCGCCTCACGACCCCCTCGGCGGCGCCGGCGAAGAGCTCACCCCGCGCCATCGCATCCGCTTCTGGACGGCATCGACGACCACGACCGCCGGAAGGGCCAGCGCCGCCACCGCGACGCCGGCGCTGCTCGGCGGGGCCTGATCGAGCAGGGACGCGACCGGCTCGACGAGGAGGAAGATCAGGAGCATCGCCGCCTCGGCGACGAGGGCGTACCACAGCAGAGGGTTGCGTCGGCCTCGCAGCCGCCACACAGGCTCGCGGGTGCTCCGGCAGGCGACGGCGTTGGCCATCTGCCCGAGGACGATGCCCGTGAAGGCCGCTCCGGACGCGGCCGCCATGACGGGGCCCTCGGGGAAGCTCTCGCCCGGTCGCCACCCCACCGCCAGGAAGGTCGCGACGAACGCGGCCAGGGAGACCGCGGCCTCCGTCGGCCCCAACCAGGCGAACGCGCGTACCAGGAGCCCCCGATCGACGAGGTGGCGACGGGTGGGCTTCCGGTCGAGCAGGTGCGGCGCGGGGGGCTCGGCGCCCAGCGCCAGCGCCGGGGCGATGTCCGTACCGATGTCGAGCGCCAACACCTGGAGCACCCCGATGGCCAAGGGGAACCGCCCCCCGGACAGCGCCCACACGACGAACGGGGCCAACTCGGCGACGTTGTCCGTGAGGTGGTAGGTGAGGAACCGGCGGATGTTCGCGAACGTCGCACGGCCCTGCTCGATGGCGACCACGATCGTGGCGAAGTCGTCGTCGAGCAGCACGAGATCCGCGGCCTCACGGGCCACATCGGTGCCCGAGGCGCCCATGGCCACCCCGATGGCCGCCTCGCGCAGCGCCGGCGCGTCGTTGACCCCGTCACCGGTCATGGCGACCACGTGCCCGCGGACCTGCAGCGCCCGAGCGATGCGGAGCTTGTCCTCGGGGGCGACGCGTGCGACCACGATGCCGTCCTGATCCACCAGCACCCCGAGGTCGGCGTCGTCCGCGGGGAGCGCCTCGCCGAGCACGACCACGGGCTGGTTGCCGGCCAGCCCGACCTCACGGGCGATCGCCGCCGCGGTGGCCGGGTGGTCGCCGGTCACCATGGCGACGGACACCCCGGCGCGCCGACACGCGGCGAGGGCGGCCGCCGCTTCCTGCCGGGGGGGATCCTCCAGTCCGACGAGCCCCAGGAGCTCGAGATCCCGCTCGGCCGCCTCGGCGGTCGCAGGCACCTCGGCCCCGTCGATCGACCGGGTGGCGAGCGCCAGGACCCGGAGGCCCTCCCCGGCCATCCGCTCCAGCGCCTCCTGCGCTCCCGGGACGGGGCCGCACGATCCGAGCAGAGCATCGGGAGCGCCCTTGACCAGCACCGAGTCGCCCACGACGACCGACATGCGACGCCTCCGCGGATCGAACGGGAACCGAGCGGTCACCTGCCCGATCACGTCGTCAGCGCCGACACGGTGGGCGAGCGCATCCAGGGCGGCCTCCATGGGGTCCCCGTGATGACCCCACCGTCCTGCCGACTCGACGATGCGTCCGCTCGAACAGGCGCGACCGACCGAGGCGATGTGGCGGACCGCGGCTCGGGCCTCCGAGGGTTCGCACGTCACCTCGGCGACGGGTTCGTAGCCCTCCCCGGTGATCCGGGCCCGTCCCTGCGGAGCCCACACCTCGACCACCGCCATCTCGTTGCGGGTGAGCGTGCCGGTCTTGTCCGTGCAGATGAAGGTCGTCGAACCCAACGTCTCGACGGCTTCGAGGTTGCGGACCAACGCGTGTCGACCCGCCATGCGCTGTGCGCCGATGGCGAGGGACAGCGTGACGGTCGGCAGCAGGCCGCACGGCACCACCGCCACCGTCACGCCGACGGCGAACAGGAAACCGTCCGAGGCCGGCGTCCCGACCACGAGCGACACGACGAAGAAGGCGATGCCCACGACGACGGCGACGACGGCCAGGGTCTTCGCCAGGCGGTCCAGCTCCCGTCGCAGCGGTGTCACGGGGGCATGTGCCGTGAACGTGATCCCGGCGATCTCGGCGAGCCGGGTGCGCGCCCCGGTGGCGGTGACGACCGCGAACGACTCGCCCTCGACCACGAAGGACCCGGCGAACACCGACGACCCGACGCCAGGGTGATCGGGAACGCTCTCCCCCGTCAGCGACGAGACGTCGACGGCGAGCCCGTGAGCCTCGACGATGTCGGCGTCGGCCGAGACGAGATCCCCCTCGACCAGCTTCACCAGATCACCCCGTACCAGGTCCTCGGCGGGGACGACCCGTGCCACTCCGTCGCGGACCACCGTGGCTCGCCTGGGCAGCAGGTCCTTCAGGCGCTCCGCGGCGCGCTCGGCCCGCTGCTGTTGCACGAACCCGAAGACGGCGTTGAGCACGAGCACGAGCAGCACGGCGACGCCGAGCTGGGGCAGGCCGGCGACGAACGCCAAGCCGCTCGCCACCCAGAAGAGCAGCGCGAAGAAGTGCGTGAACTCGCCGACGAACTCTCGCCACGCCGGAGGCGGCCGGGGCGACGGCAGGGCGTTGGATCCGTCGGCTCGCCGACGCGCGACGGCCTCCTCCGAGCTCAGGCCCCGCGCATCGACCGGTTCACGCACCGCACGTCACACATCGACGGTAGACACCGCACCTCCGAGAGGACACGGGCGAACGACCCGAACCGCGACGTCGGGTCTCAGGACCCCCGGGCCATGTTGGCGAACTTGGTGTAGTGGTCGAGGAAGGCCAGCCGGACCACCCCGGTGGGGCCGTTGCGGTGCTTCGACACCAGGATCTCGGCGGTGCCCCGGTCGGGGGAATCGAGGTTGTAGACGTCGTCGCGGTAGATGAACATCACCACGTCGGCGTCCTGTTCGATGGATCCGCTCTCGCGGAGGTCGGCGAGCATCGGCCGCTTGTCGGCCCGCATCTCGAGCCCACGCGAGAGCTGGGAGAGCGCCAGCACCGGGCACTCGAGCTCACGGGCGAGGATCTTCAGGCCCCGGGAGATCTCCGACACCTCGACCTGGCGGTTCTCGGCGTTCGAGCGGCCCGTCATCAGCTGGAGGTAGTCGACGACCACGAGGCCCAGGTCGCCGAGTCGGCTGCGCAGACGGCGGGCCTTGGAGCGGATCTCCATGATCGTCAGGTTGGGGTTGTCGTCGATCCAGATCGGGGCCTCGGCGAGGCGCCCGGTGGCGTGGGCGATCTTGCCCCAGTCGGCCTCGTTGAGGTTGCCGTTGCGCACCTTCTTCGAGTCGACCCGCGCTTCGGCGCACAACATGCGCTGGGTCAGCTCGAGCTGGCCCATCTCGAGGCTGAAGACCAGGACCGGACGCCGTGCCTCGATGGCGGCATGGGTGGCGATGCCCAGCGCCAGGGCGGTCTTGCCCATCGACGGACGAGCACCGAGCACGAGCAGGGCGTTGGGCTGGAGCCCCGAGAGGAGCTCGTCGAGGTCGACGAAGCCGCTCGGCAGGCCGGTGATGGCGTCGCCCTTGTCGTAGAGGCTCTCGAGGCGATCGAGGTTCTCGGTGAGCAGGTCGTGGATGGGGGCCATCGAGTCGGTCACGCGGCGCTGGGCGACCTCGAAGACCATGGACTCGGCGGTGTCGATCGTCTTGGTGACGTCGTCGGGGAGGCTGAACCCCATCTCGGCGATCTCACCGGCCACGCCGATGAGCCGGCGCAGCAGGGCGTGCTCCTCGATGATCTTGGCGTAGCGGGCGGCGTTGGAGATCGCCGGCGTGGCCGCCTGGAGCGTGACGAGCGTGGCCGAACCGCCGACGGCGTCGAGCAGGCCGGCGCGACGCAGCTCGTCCGCCACGGTGACCGGATCAGCGGGTTCGCCGGCGGCACTGAGAGAGGTGATGGCGTCGAAGATGTGCCCGTGGGCCGGCTTGTAGAAGTTCTCGGCCTCGAGCGTCTCGGCGGCCACGGCGATGGCGTCCTTCGACAGGAGCATCGCCCCGAGGAGGGACTCCTCGGCCTGGAGGTTCTGCGGGGGGACCCGTGCCGAGGGGGGCGCGGGACGGTCGTCGTCGGGGAAGGTCATGGCGCTGCCACCCTCGCCCATCCGGGCTGTGCATCGCTAGACGGACAACCCTGGGACTTTTCCCGTACAGCCCTGTGGACGGGCTGTGGACAACCTCCGCCGGCTGTGGGCGGGCACAGAAGATCGGGGTCAGACGAGCCCATGCCGGACATGGCAAGAGTCTCCCCACCCCGCGCGACAGTGCACCCGGTTCAGCAGTGCCGCCGTCTGTGGACGAGTGTCACTGTGATCCGAGCCCCCGAGCACGACTTGGAGCGCAAAAGTGTCGGTCGTCACGCTGGGCACGAAGCCGCTGGTGGGGGCGGGAACGGCGAGGGGCCGGCCTCGCGGCCGGCCCCCTCGCTGGAGCACCCGACGGTCGCGGCGACTCAGCCCGCGACCACCTCGAGGGTCACCTGGAACTCCACGTCGCTGTGCAGGCGGACCGGCACGGCGTGGGTGCCGACGGTCTTGATGGCCTCGTCGAGGAGCAGGTGGCGGCGCTCGAGCTCGATGCCGGTCTGCTCGGCCACGGCCACGAGGACGTCGTGGGACGACACCGACCCGAAGAGCCGGCCTTCCTCGGATGCACGCTCGGTGACCGTGACGACGGCGGGGACGAGCACCTTGGCGATCTCCTCCGCGCCGGCGCGGTCGGCGGCGTCCTTCAGGTCACGGCTGCGGCGCATCGCCGCGGCCTGCTGCTCGACGCCCGGCGAGGCCACGACGGCGAAGCCCTTCGGGAGCAGGAAGTTGCGTCCGTAGCCGTCGGCGACCTCCACGAGGTCGCCCTTCTTGCCGACGCCCTGGACGTCGGCTCGCAACAGGAGCTTCACTCCGACGCCTCCTCCGCGATCGTGGCCTCGACGGCCTCGACGGTCTCGACGACCTCGAAGGTCTCCTCACCGTCGACGGTCACACCCTCGACGGCCACGGTCTCGGTCTCGATGGCGGCCTCGGGACGGGGCCCGCGATCGCCCCGGTCGCCCCGGTCGCCGCGCTCGCCACGGTCACGACCGCCTCGCTGCGTCGTGACCTTCGTGGCGTAGGGGAGCAGGGCCATCTCCCGGGCGTTCTTGATGGCCCGGGCGATCTCGCGCTGCTGCTGGGAGTCGTTGCCGGTGACGCGACGGGCCCGGATCTTGGCCCGATCGGACATGAAGCGACGCAGGAGGTTGATGTCCTTGTAATCGACGTAGTCGATCTTCTCCTGGTTCAGGACGCTGATCTTCTTCTTGCTCCTGCGAGCGTTGTCCTTGTTCTTGCCCCGCTTGGGGGCGGTGGTCTTCGCCATCAGAAGGGCTCCTCGTCGGTGTCGTAGCCGGCGGCCGGGGCGCTGGCCTGGGGACGGGGAGCGCTCGCGCCCGGCCCGCCGTCGTAGCCGCCCTCGCGCCGCTCGTTGCGGGTGATCTGGGCGGTCGCCCACCGCAGGCTCGGGCCGATCTCGTCGGCCACGACCTCGACGGAGACCCCGGTGCCCCCGTCCCGCTTGTCGTAGGTGCGCACCCGCAGGCGGCCGGTGACCAGCACACGGCTGCCCTTGGTGCAGGACTCGGCCACGTTCTCGGCCATCTGCCCGAAGCAGGTGACGTCGACGAACGACGTCTCCTCCTCCCACTCACCCGTCTGGTTGTTCTTGCGGCGGTTGTTGACCGCCAGACCCAGGGTGGTCACCTGCATCCCCGAGGCGGTGAACCGCAGCTCGGGATCGCGGGTGCAGTTCCCCACCAACGTCGTCTGTGCATCTGCCATGGAACGGACCTCCTGACTCAGCCGGCCTCGGCGACCGGGGTCGCCTCGCCGACGAGGCCACGACGGGCCGCTTCACGGTCGGGGAGGCGCAGTGCCTTGTGGCGGACGACGGCGTCCGCGAGATGGAGCTGACGCTCGACCTCGTGCAGGTCGCGACCCTCGGTCACGATCTCGAGCACGACGTAGATGCCTTCCCACTTGTGGTTGATCTCGTAGGCGAAACGCCGACGGCCCCACAGGTCGCGGTTGGCGATGCGCCCGCCGCCGGCCTGGACGGCCGTGTCGACGGAGGCCAGCTGTTCGGTCACGGCGGCGTCGTCGAGATCGCCGTCGAAGATGATCATGAGTTCGTAGGCCCGCATGGCGAGCGCACACCTCCCTCTGGACCCGTGGGCCCTCCTCGGGGACCAGCGGGGCCCCGTCAGCACGGAGCAGGGCTTGATTGGACCCTGGGACCCTACCGGACGGGGCGCCTGGTTCCCAAAGGCGTCCCGACTGCGCACCGGAGCCGTCCCGACGTCAGCTGTCCCGGCGCCAGGTGTCCCGACGCTTCGCGCCGGCTCGTGGACGACGCCGTTGCGTGGGGCCGACCGGCCGGCCCGACGAGAGCAGTGTGCCCGGGGGGTGGGACAGCGGACGGATCCCCGAGTGGGCCGAGGGTGCGCCGACCCGACGTTCGGCCGCCCGGCTCACACCGCGGCGACGGGGCCCGCCCCGGTCGGCGCCGACGACGGCCCCGACGCGCAGTCCCCGGCCAACCGCAGGGTGCTGTCCTCCTCGATCCCGAGTCGGGCCAACCCGCCCTGGGGCACCTCGAGGGCCCACCGATAGGGCCCGGCCGCGCCGGTGAGCGGACAGTCCGCCACCTCGTCGGGGCACGGTTCCATGTCGGCCTCGGACACCACCCGCCCCGAGGCGTCGATGAAGGCGATCGACAGCGGGAGGCGGGTGTTGCGCATGTAGAAGCTGCCGCTCGTGTCGTCGGGCCACACGAACGCCATCCCCGCCCTGCCCCCGAGTCCGGGGTCCGTGACCTCCATCAGCCCCCGGGCCCGTTCGGCGGCGTCGTCGGCCAACCAGACGCACCACTCGACCACCTCGCCGTCGGCTCGCGTGACGAGCAGCGTGACGGCCGTGAAGCCCTCGGGCGCCACCAGCGACGGGCCGGCGGAGGGCGACTCGTCCGAACAACCCGACAGCGCCGTCGCCGCGAGGAGGGCGAGGAGGGCGAGCGCGAGCACCGCGGATCGGGCCCACCGTGCTCCGGGGGAACGACCCCTCGCCGACATCGGGCCGGTCACGCGGTCTCGGCAGCGCTCCCGTACAGGCCCAGGCTCTCGGCCTCGGCGCCGGACAGGTGGTAGCTCTCGTCGGCCGCCGGGAATCGCCCCTCGCGCACGTCACGGGCGAACCGGCCGATGGCGTCCACCGCATCGGCCTTCACCGAGGCGTAGCGGCGCACGAACTTGGGGGTGATGCGGTCCTCGATGCCCAACAGGTCGTGCAGCACGAGCACCTGGCCGTCGCAGTGGGCGCCGGCCCCGATCCCGATCGTGGGGATGTCGACGGCGTCGGTGACCATGGCAGCGACCTCGTCGGGAATGCCCTCGAGGACGAGGGCGAAGCAACCGGCGTGGGCCAGCGCCTTGGCGTCGTCGACGAGGGCGAGCGCCGCGGCATGGCGTCGACCCTGCACCTTGAACCCGCCCATGGCGTTCACCGACTGGGGGGTGAGCCCGATGTGGCCCATGACCGGGATCTCGGCATCGACGAGCGCCTCCACCATCGGCACCCGCTTGCGGCCGCCCTCGAGCTTCACCGCCTGGGCGCCCGCCCGCACCAGCGACGCCGCGTTGACCACGGTGTCCGGCACCGAGACGTGGTAGCTGAGCCACGGGAGGTCGGCCACCACCAACGCCGACGGCTTCGCCCGGGCCACTGCGGCCGTGTGGTGCGCCATGTCCTCGACGGTCACCGACAGGGTGTCGTCGTAGCCGAGCACCACCATGGCCAACGAGTCGCCCACCAGGATCATGTCGACCCCGGCCTCGTCGACCATCCGCGCCCCGGGAGCGTCGTAGGCGGTCACCATCACCAGCGGTTCGCCACCCCGTCCGGCCTTGCGGGCCTGGACGGAGGGCACGGTGTGACGTGCGCTCATTCTGAGCCTCCAGTTGTCCGTCCGGCGCCCCTCGGCTGCCGGCGGTACCCGAACGCTACCCACGGTCGACGGCGGACCGCCAGATGGCGCTGCGCCCCGGCGGCGGGGCGCGCCGACGTGGAGCCCGGGGCCTCAGCCGGCGAGCGTCGTGGGGGTGCCCGGCGGCGCCGTCGAGGGCGGGGGGCGCGTCGGGGGCGGCGCGGTGGTCGGCGGCGGCGCGGGGGCCGTGGTCGGCGGCGCGGTAGTGGGCGGAGGAGGCTCGTCGGCGGGCGGGGCCTCGGACGGCGGCGGCGCCGCCGGGGGCGTGGTGTCGTCGGGTTGCACCTCGGAGCCGGCCGCGGGCCGCTCGAACTCACAGGCCTCGAGGCCGTCGGTGGCCTCGACCATGAACTTCCGCCAGATCTCCGCCGGCAACGAGCCCCCGGTGACCTCGATGCCCTTCACGTCCTTCATCAGCCGTTCCTCGGTACCGGGGTACCCGACCCACACCGCCGCGGTGAGCCGACACGTGTAACCGACGAACCATGCGTCCTTGTACTCGTCGGTGGTGCCCGTCTTGCCGGCCGCCGGCTGGCCGAACCGGGCCTCGGTGCCCGTCCCGCCCTCGACGACCTGGTTGAGCGCCCAGTTGACCTGCTTCACCTGCTCGGCGTCGAGCACCCGGTCGGGCGTCACCTCGTTCTCCCACAGCACCACCCCGAGGGCGTCGGTCACACGGGTCACGACGTAGGGATCGATGTGGACGCCACCGTCCGCGAAGGTCGAGTAGGCGGAGGCCATGTCGAGCACGGAGACCTCCTCGGTGCCGAGGACCGTGGCCGGATACGGATCCAGGGGGCTGGTGATGCCCAACCGCTTCGCCATGGCCACCACGTTCTCGGGACCGACCTCCAGCATCAACTGGGCGTACGCCGTGTTCGACGACTTCGCCGTCGCCTCGACGAGGTCCAGTCGACCGAGCCCGGCGTCGCCGTAGTTGCCGACCTCCCAGTCCTCACCCTCGTTGGCGTCGGGGATCACGAGCTTGGCGGGCGCGTTGTAGGTCTTGTCGAGGGGGATGCCCTGGGCGACGGCCTCGGCCAGCGCGAACGGCTTGAACGACGACCCCGGTTGACGACCCCCACCACCCCCGAGGACGCCGGTGGCCAGGTTGACCTCCGACGCCTGGTAGTCGTCGCCCCCGTACATGGCCCGCACCGCACCCACGTCGTCGATGGCCACCAGGGCACCCGCCGGGTCGTCCGGGTCGTCCAGGGTGGAGTTCACGGCCTCCGCGGCCGCCCGCTGCCGATCCATCTGGATGGTGGAGTACACCCGCAGACCGCCGCCGAAGACCTGTTCGTCCGTGAAGCCCGCCTCACGGACGAGCCACTGGCGGACGTGGTCCACGTAGTACTCCGTGCCCCACTCGGGGTTGGCGACCCGACCGAAGTTCCGCTGGACCGTGCGGGGGACGACCGTCTCGAACGCCGAGGCCGTGGCCGCGGCGTGCTCCTCCGGTGTGATGGAGCCCACCTCGAGCATGGCGTCGAGCACCGAGTCGCGACGCCGCGTGGCGGTGAGGAGGTTCGAGGCGTTGACGGCGTCGTCGGCCGCCCGGTTGGCGTCGGCCGTCTCGGGGGCCCGGATGAGCCCGGCGAGGTAGGCCGCCTCGGGGAGGGTGAGCTGCTCCACGGGCTTGTCGAAGTACGTGCGCGACGCCGCCTCGACCCCGTACGCGCCGCGACCGAAGTAGATGGTGTTGAGGTAGCGCAGCAGGATCTCCTGCTTCGGCAGCTCCCGCTCGAGCTTGACGGCCAGGGCCGCCTCCCTGATCTTGCGGGTGTAGGTGCGCTCCTGGGTGAGATACACGTTCTTGACGTACTGCTGGGTGATGGTGGACCCGCCCTGCTGGACGTCCTGGTTGCGGAGGTTGGCCCACAACGCCCGGGCGATGCCGACGGGGTCGACGCCGCTGTGGTCGTAGAACTCCCGGTCCTCGGCGGCCAGCACGGCGTCGATGAGCACCGGCGGCAACCGGTCGTAGGTGACGTTGACCCGGTCGACCCCGCCGCTCAGCTGCGCGATCGAGTTGTCCTGGTTGCAGTCGGTGGTCACCTCGGCAGGACAGATGAAGGTCGTCTGCAGCTGCGGCGGGTCGGTGTCGGGAAGCGGCACCTGGCTGAAGAGATAGCCCGCTCCCGACACGGCGAACACGAAGAGCACGGCGAGCACGAACCAGGCCCGCCGCCAGCGCCACACCACCGTGCCCTGCTCGGCACGGCGGCGACGGCGACGCTCGCGCCGGCCGACCGGACGCGCGCCGGAGGACGGAGAGGCGGCCATCAGCGCCTCACGCCGAGCGGGCCGGGCTCAGCACGAACGTGCGGGCGAGGTGGTTCCAGTGGCACGCCGGGCAGACCTCGACGACGTAGCAGGAGAACTCGCCGGAGCGCCGGGCGAAGCCCTTCAACTCGGCGGCCGAGGTGATGCAGCGACCGTGGCTGGGGAGGCGGGGGCCGAAGACGTAGGAGACCAGGACGAGCTTGTGGTCGTCGCAGATCGGGCAGTCGAGACGGGAGGGCTCACCCACCTCACGAGCGGCGCGCACGAGCTCGGGGTGGGCGTCGCACACCTCGTGGCGGGCGAGGCGTCCCCGCCGGTACTCCGCCACCAGGTGCTGGCGCGCCAAGCGGTAGTCGATCTCACCGGGAGACGCTGCCCCCTTGATCGCACCGGGTCCGAAGCTCACGAGGACCGAGGGTACCCAGGACGGGGGGTCCGTCGGGCGGCGCGGGGGCGCCGGGACCGCCGTGCGCATCCCCGCCGCAGCGCCGTCCGCACCATCGGCGCAGCGCCGTCCGCGGAGTGCGGGCAGCGGTCTGGGAGACTGGTGGGATGCCATCGCCGAGCGCTGCCGCGAGCTTCCCGGCCGGGGACCCCGAGCTCCCCGACGACGTCGTCGTCTACGGCCCCGACATCGCCGACGAGGACGAGCTGCGCCTCATCGGTCACGTCTCGGGCAAGCGGCTGCTCGTGCTCGGCGCCGGCGGAGGCCAGGCCGCCGTCGCACTGGCCGGCCAGGGCGCGCACGTGATCGTCGTCGACAACGACCATCGGGCCCTCGACGAGGCCCGCGACCGCGCCGACCGCCTCGAACGGCGCCTGGAGCTCCACCACGGCGACCTCGCCGACCTGGCCTTCATCCGGGCCGACACCGTCGACGGCGTCGTCTCGGTCTACGAGCTGGGCCGCCAGTCCGACCTCGACCGGGTGCTGCGCCAGGCCCACCGCGTGCTGCGCACCGGCGGGGCGCTCACCTGCTCGCTCCCCCACCCGGCGTTCCTCCTGCTCGAACCCAGGGCCGACGACCCGTTCCGGGTGGTGCACACCTACCTCGATCGCTCGCCCCGGGGCGAGGACGCCGCCGTCGTGTACCCGCGGAGCCTCGCCGAGGTGTTCGGCGCCTTCCACCGGGCCAACTTCCGCGTCGACGCCGTCCTCGAACCGGGCCCCACCCCCCAGGGCGGTCGCCGTCGTTACTGGAGCGAGGCCATGCGCCGGGTGCCGGCCACCCTGGTGCTGCGGGCCCGCAAGGAAGGCATCTGACCCGCCGGCTCAGCGGCCCTGCTGCTGGGCCGCCCACCAGGCGTCGAGGCGGCGGGTGGCTTCCTCCTCGCCGAGGGGACCCTCGTCGAGGCGCAGCTCGAGGAGGAAGTCGAGCGCCCTCCCCACCTCCGGGCCCGGGGCGAGCTGCAGGTGGGCCATCACGGCGTTCCCGTCGAGATCGGGACGGAGGGCGGCCAGCTCCTCGCGTGCGGCGAGCTCCTCGATGCGCTCCTCGAGGTGGTCCATGCGCTGGGCCAGGACGCGGGCCTTGCGCTCGTTGCGCGTGGTGCAGTCGCATCGCGTGAGCTCGATCAGCTCCGGGAGCAGCGGACCGGCATCGCGGACGAAGCGGCGCACCGCCGAATCGGTCCAGCCCATCTTGTAGGTGTGGAAGCGGAGGTGCAGGTACACCAGACGCGAGACGGCCTCGATGTCGTCGGTCGAGTACTTGAGCGCCTTCATCCGCTCCCGGGTCATGCGGGCACCGACCACCTCGTGGTGGTGGAACGAGACCTTGCCCTGGTCGAACGACCGCGTCCGGGGCTTCCCGACGTCGTGGTAGAGCGCGGCGAGGCGCACGATCCGCTCCGGACGGGTGTTGCCCACCACGGCGATGGTGTGGGTGAGCACGTCCTTGTGGCGGTGGATCGGGTCCTGCTCGAGGCGCATCTTCGCCAGCTCGGGCAGGAACTGGTCGACGAGTCCGGTCTCGACGAGGAACCACAGGCCGGGCGCGGGATCCGGCACCACGACGAGCTTGTCGAACTCGTCGCGGATCCGCTCCGCGGAGACGATGCCCAGGCGGTCCGCCATCGCCTCCACGGCCGACACGAGCTCGGGGGCCGGCTCCAGGCCGTAGCCGGCGACGAAACGGGCCGCCCGCAGCATCCGTAGCGGGTCGTCCGAGAACGACTCCTCCGGGGAGAGTGGGGTGCGCAGGCGACGCGCCACGAGGTCGGCGGCGCCGTCGAAGGGATCGACGAGCTCCGGCTCGGGCAACCGCAGCGCCATGGCGTTGACCGTGAAGTCCCGCCGGGAGAGATCGGCCTCGACGGCGTCGGCGAACACCACCTCGGGCTTGCGTGAGTCCGGCGCGTAGGCCTCCGCCCGGTGGGTGGTGATCTCGTAGTCCCAGCCGTCGACCCGACAGCCGATCGTCCCGAAGCGCTCGCCCTGGCTCCACACCGACTCGGCCCACCCCTTCACCAGCCGCTTGGTGTCGGCGGGACGGGCGTCGGTGGTCAGGTCGATGTCGCGGCCCCCGGCGAGATCGCGTCCCAACAGCAGGTCACGCACCACGCCCCCCACCAGGTACAGCGCGAAGCCGTCGGCGGCGAAGCGCTCGGCGAGCGGCGCCACCCGATCGAGCACGGGCTTCAGACGATCGGGGATCACGGCGGTGGAGGCTACCGGCGGGGTCGCGTGCCGACGGGCGGCGTCGGAACCCTCGAGGACCGACGACGACCGGGGCGTCAGTCGAAGCCGGCGGCGGAGCGCATGCGGCCCACGGCGGCCACGACCGACCGGCCGGGACCTCCCGACGTCGCCGGCTCGGGCCGGTACGACCCGCCGGCGAGCGCGCTGAGCGCAGCGCCGCTCGACATGGCGAGCGCGTCGAGGTCGTAGCCCCCCTCCAGATAGACGATGCACCGCCCCCCCGGCACCATCCCGGCGAGGTCGGCGGTGAGGTCGGCGTAGTCGCCGGCCGAGAGCGCCAACCCGGTGAGGGGATCGAGGCGGTGGGCGTCGAAGCCCGCCGAGATGATCAACCAGGTCGGCTCCCACCGCTCGACGAGAGGCCGGACGACCTCGTCGAGCCCCGCACGGAACACGTCACCCGTCGCCCCCTGGGGCAGCGGGAAGTTGACGGTGCTCCCCGACCCCTCACCCCAGCCGACCTCGTCGATCGCGCCGGTCCCGGGGTAGAGCGGGTACTCGTGGAACGACACGTACACCACCCGGGGGTCGCCGTAGAAGGCGTCCTGGGTGCCGTTGCCGTGGTGGGCGTCGTAGTCGACCACGAGCACCCGCTCCCCCCGGTCGGCCAACGCCGCCGCGGTGACCGCCACGTTGTTGGCGAGGCAGAACCCCATCGCCTTGCGCGGAGTGGCGTGGTGACCGGGTGGGCGAACCGCGCAGAACGCCGCGTCCCCCTCGCCGGCATCGAGGCGGGCCACCGCGTCGAGCCCGGCCCCGGCGGCCCGGAGCAGGGCTGCGAAGCTGTCCTCGCTGACGACCGTGTCGGCATCGAGGTGCCCGCCGCCCACCGCCGCCAGCTCCTCGAGGGCGAGCAGGTAGCGACCGGGGTGCACCCGCTCGACGGCCTCCCATGGCGCCGGCTCCGGCTCGAAGACCACCATCTCCTCGCGGAGGCCGGCCGCGTCGAGACCCGCCATCACCGCCGTCAGGCGGGCGGGACGTTCGGGGTGGCCGTGACCGGTGTCGTGGAGGAGGAACTGCGGGTGCGAGGCCACGAGGATGGTCACCTCCGAACGATACCGATGCCGCTGCACGGAACCCCAGGGTCCAACGGTCGTATCGTGAGGCCGGCACCATGCGACGACTCGACACCCTGTCCGCCAACCCGGACCGCCTGCGGATGGGCCCCTGGAGGGGCGACCACACCGTCGCGTTGCTGAGCCCGGTCCCCGGCGTGACCCCCACCCGCAGCGCGTTGAACCGATCGCTCGACGAGCTCACCGGCCAGGGGTACCGGGCGGTGCTCACCCCCGCGCTCACCCCCCTCGAGCAGGCACCCTTCCTCGCCCACGGCTTCGTCGTGCACGAGCGCCTCCACCTGCTTCGCCACCCCCTGCGTGCGCTTCCGATCTCACGGCACCCCCGGGTCCGGTTCCGACGCGGCCGGGAGCGTGACGTCGACGCCGTCCTCGACGTCGACCGAGCGGCCTTCGACGCCTTCTGGCGCTTCGACCGCGGCGGCCTGGCCGACGCCCGCGCCGCCACCCCCACCCACCGGTTCCGGGTCGCCGTCGACGACCGGACCGTCGTCGGCTACCACGTCACCGGCCGCGCCGGCGGGCTCGGCTACCTCCAGCGCCTCGCGGTGAGCCCGAGCCACGACGGCGCCGGCATCGGCACCGGCCTGGTCGGCGACGCCCTGGGGTGGTGCCGCCGACGGGGGTGCACCTCGGTGCTCGTGAACACCCAGGAGGCCAACGGGCGGGCGCTGCGCCTCTACGAGCACCTCGGGTTCCGCCCGGAGCCCCACGGGCTGGCGGTGCTCGAGCATCGCCTCGACCCGGCGGCCGCCGAGTCGACCGGATGACCCGTCCCTCGCCTCGGGGCGGGGCCCGTCTCGCCCGTGCCCTCCTGGCCGGGACCGCCCTCGTCGCGCTCGCAGTGCCGGTGGTGACCGCTCCGACCGGCGCTCAGCCCGCGACCGGCGTCGCCCCCGCCAGTTCCCTCCGACTCGTCGGCCAGACCCCGTGGGTCGCGCCCACCGGGCAGTTCACGCTCCGGGTCCGTCGCAACGGACTCCCGGTCGACACCGTGCTGCGCGCCGAGGTGCACGCCGCCGTCGACGGGCGCATCCGATTCGACCGCTCGATCCGCGGCGAGGACCTCGGCCCGACGATCGGCCCCGGACCCGCACCGGTCGAGCTGGCCACGGCGACCCCCCTCGCCGACGGATCGATCCCGATCACCATCCCGGTGAGCCGGACGGGCCCCGCCCCCGACGGCGGCGTCGTCCTCACCCGACCGGGGGTCCACCCGGTCGTCGTCACCGCCACCACACCGTCCGGCGGGGAGATCGGCCGCTTCGTCACCCACCTGATCCGACTCCCCACCGACGACACCGACGGTCCGTCCCTCGCCGTGGGGACGGTCGTGGCGCTCGACGAACCCGTCCGGCCCGACGCCGCAGGAACGCCGACGCTCACCGCCGAACAGGCGACCGAGGTGACGGCGGTGATGACCGCGCTCGCCGACTGGCCGGCCGTCCCCCTCACCGTCGATCCCACCCCGGCGGTCCTGGTGGCCCTCGAACAGGACCCCGGGGACCGCGGCGCCGTGACCGAGCTGGCCGCCGCCCTGACCGGACGCCAACTCCTCGGGAGCCCCTACGTCGGCCTCGACACCGGCGCGTGGGTGGCCGACGGGATGCTCGCCGAGCTCGACACCCAGATCGCCGCGGGATCGGCCGCCCTCTCCGCCGCCCTCACCACGACGCCGGACGGTCGCACCGCCGTGGCCGACCCCACCCTCACCCCCGAGGCCCTGACCCGGCTGAACGACCTCGGCCTCGACCGACTGGTGGTGCCCGCCGACCAGCTCGGCCCCCTCCCCGAAGGCGAGGGCAACGTCACCTTCACCGAGCTCTTCGACATCACCGACAGCGCCGGTGCGACGATCCAGGCCATCACCGCCGACCAGGAGCTGACCGCCCGGCTGACGGCCTCCGACGATCCCGTCCTGAACGGCCACCTGCTGCTCGCCGACCTCGCCGTGCTCTACAACGACCAGCCCGCCGTGAACCGGGGCGTGGCCCTCGACCTCGGCGTCGACGTCGACCCCGTCTCCCTGGAGGTCGTGCTCGCAGGGCTCACCGAGCGGACCCCCCCGGGGGGCGACGGGCGGGCCGTCGTCGGCCCGGTCACCCTCGACGACCTCTTCCGCACCACGCAGACCGCCACCACGCAGACCCAGGGCCGCACCACGACCCTCGTCCGCCCCTACCTCTCGCCGCCCCCCGGGTCGCTCGGCGACTACCCCACCCAGCTCCGCGCCACCGCCCGGGAGGTGGAGGGCTTCCGGTCGCTCACCGAACCCGTCGGCAACGTGTCGGCACCACTCGACCAGGCGCTGCTCCTGTCCGGCGCAGCCGATCTCACGCCGGCCGAACGCACCGCGATCCTCGACGGGATCAGCTCGGGCATCGACGGCATCACCTCGGAGATCGTCGCCCCCCTCCAACAGTTCGTCACCCTCACCTCCCGGTCCGGGAAGATCCCCCTCAACCTCGAGAACCGCTCGACCCTGCCCGTCAGGGTGGACGTCGTCCTCGAGAGCGACAAGCTCGAGTTCCCCGACGGCAACGTCATCGACGCGCTCCTCCCCGCGGCCACCACCACCCGCCTCGACGTGCAGGTCACCACGCGGGCGTCGGGTGCGTTCCCCCTGCGCGTCGACGTCCGCTCCCCGGACGGGATCCTCGAGATCACCAACACCCAGTTCACCGTGCGCTCGACGGCCATCTCGGGGATCGGCCTGGTGCTCTCGGTCGGCGCCGGGGTGTTCCTCCTGGTCTGGTGGGCCCGCCACTTCCGCCGGACCCGACGGGCCAAGGCCCTCGTCGACTCCGCCCATCCGGCGCTGGCCGCCCCCCGCGATCGCACCTGACGCACAGGAGCGGGGCGGTACGCTCCGCCTGTCAGCCGGAACCAGGGGGAACCATGAGCGGAGTCCGCATCGTCACCGACAGCGCGTGCGATCTGAGCGACGACGACGTCACGAAGCACGGGATCGCGGTGGTACCGCTGAGCATCCGGTTCGGGACGGACGAGTACGTCGACCGCGAGGAGCTCAGCGTCGAGCGGTTCTACGCGCTGATGGACAGCACCGGCCTCCTGCCCGAGACGGCCGCCCCGTCCCCCGGGCGGTTCGAGCAGGCCTTCCGCGCCGCCGCCGACGACGGTGCCGACGCCGTCGTCTGCATCAACCTGTCGAGCGCCCTGTCCGCCACGATGCAGTCGGCGCAGGCCGCCGCCAAGGCGCTCGAGGGCCAGGTCGACGTCCGAGTGATCGACAGCCGCTCCATCACCGGCGGCCTCGGCACCATGGTCCTCGCCGCCGCCGAGCAGGCCGCGGCGGGCGCCGACGCCGACGCCGTCGTCGCCCTCGTCGAGGCGATGATCCCCCGTTCCGACGTCTACGGCGCGCTGAACACCCTCGACAACCTCAAGAAGGGCGGTCGCATCGGCGGGGCGCAGGCCATGCTCGGCTCGATGCTGTCCGTGAAGCCGCTGATCCGCATCGTGGACGGAGCGGTCGCCGAGGCGGGCAAGCCCCGCACCCGCAAGCGCGCCCTCGAAGCACTTCGCGACAAGCTCGAGGAAGCCGGGGCGGTGGAATCGGTGGCGGTGCTGCACGGCGAGGCGGGCGACATCGACGAGTTCCTCGACATGATCTCCCACCTCCACCCCCGCGACACCATCCGGGTGGGCAAGATCGGGGCGGTCATCGGCGCCCACGGCGGGCCCGGGGTGATCGGCGTGTGCTTCCTGCACCCCGCGACGTGACGGGACGTCGACCCGTCGACACGTGACCCGCGGCATCGGTCCGGGTCGTCTCATCGGCGGGCGCTACCTCCTCGACCGCCCCATCGCCCGAGGGGGGATGGCCGAGGTCTGGGAGGCCACCGACACGACCCGCCACCACGAGGTGGCCGTCAAGGTGCTGCACCCGCACCTCGCCGACGACCCCGGCTTCCAGCACCGGTTCCGCCGCGAGGGTGTCGCCGCCGCCCGCCTCGTACACCCCAACATCGTCGCGGTGCACGACGTCGTCAGTGACGGCGGGCTCGACGCCATCGTCATGGAGATGGTTCGGGGCCAGACCCTGCGCACGTTCCTCGACCGACGCGGCCGCCTCGACCCCGTCGAGGTGGTGCTGATCGGCGACGAGGTGGGTGCGGCACTCACCTGCGCGCACCGGGCCGGGCTCGTGCACCGTGACATCAAGCCGGCCAACGTCCTGCTCGCCGACGACGGCCGACTCCTCGTGACCGACTTCGGGATCGCCAAGCTGCTCGACGACCCCGACCTCACCACGACCTCCACGCTCCTGGGCACCGTGAAGTACCTCGCCCCGGAGCAGGTCGAGGGCCGCGGCGTCGACGCCCGCACCGACGTCTACGCGCTGGGCGCCGTCCTCTACGAGTGCCTGACCGGTGCGCCCCCCTTCGGCGGGGACAGCCCTGCGACCGTGGCCCTCGCCCGGCTCACCCAGGTGCCCGACCCGCCCACGACGAAGGTCGCCGGCGTGGCTCCCGAGCTCGACGCCGCCATCGTCCGTGCCCTGGCCCGCCATCCCGACGATCGCTTCGCCAGCGCGGACGACCTCCGGCGAGCCCTCCGCGGCGAGCCTGCCCGTCCGGACGACCACACCGTCGTCCCACGGGGCGAGCCGGGTCCGGCGGTCCCGGCGACCGCGCTCGTCCCGCCGTCGCCCCCGCCTCCCTCCCCGACCGTCGACGACACGATCGTGGCGCGGACGCCGCCGACCCTCCCACCGAGCCCGGCCGGACGGACGGCGGCGAGCCGAGCCGAGCCCGCGCGGGGCGGTCGGCCACGGCGGGCCACCCTGGCGGCCCTGATCCTCGTGCTCGCCGCGCTGATCGTGGCGGCCACCCTCGTGGCGACCACCGCGCTCGGCCGAGAGGTGCTGTCGCTCGTCACCGCACGGTCCGCCGTACCGGGCATCGGGTCGGGCCCCCAGGGCTAGGCTCCGGCCCCATGGAGACGAGTGGCGACGACGGGTCCGGACCCGCGCCCGGGCCCGGACCAGTGGGAGCACCGGACCCGGGCACCACCCCCTCGCCGGCCTCGAGCGCGCCGACCGCCTCGGCGCCGTCCCCGACCACCTCCCCCACCGCCGACCCGCGTGACACCCGCCCGCCGATCGGCCTCGCAGCCGGGGAGTGGCCCGCCCAGGCCGCCGACACCATCGTGGAGCTCGTCGGCACCGTCCGCGACAAGACCACCGGCCCGATCACCAAGGTCGCCCGCGGGGCCGTCTTCGGGCTCTTCCTCGCCGTCGTGGCGACCATCGTCATCGTGATGGCACTGATCGGAGTGGTCAGACTCATGGACGAGGCCCTGCCCTCCGGCGTCTGGCTGCCCTATCTCATCCTCGGCGTGCTCTTCGTGGCGGGCGGCGCGCTCGTCTACCGACGCCGACGACCGGTCCCCGTCTGATCGGGAACAATCCCCCGACCCGCTGGGTTCCCCATACCCCCGGCAGGTATCCCTTCTCCCCGGAGCCCCAATGACCGATTCCCGCATCCGCAACGTGATCATCATCGGCTCGGGTCCGGCCGGGCTCACTGCAGCCATCTACACCGCCCGGGCCAACCTCGAGCCGCTCCTCTTCGAGGGCGAGCCGTCGTCGACATCGGACCAGCCGGGTGGTCAGCTCATGCTCACCACCGAGGTCGAGAACTTCCCGGGCTGGCCCGACGGGATCATGGGCCCGGAGCTCATGATGCGCTTCCGGGAGCAGGCCGCCCGCTTCGGGACCGAGATCCGCACCGAGAAGGTGAGCCGCGTCGACCTGTCGGCCCGCCCGTTCGGGGTCTGGGTGGGCGATCCCGACGCCGCCGAGCCCAGCCACCGTGCCCACTCGGTCATCGTCTCCACCGGCGCGCAGTCCCTCCTGCTCGGCCTGCCCGAGGAGAGCCGGCTGCTCGGCCACGGCCTCTCGACGTGCGCGACCTGCGACGGCTTCTTCTTCCGAGACCACGACATCGCCGTCGTGGGCGGCGGCGACTCGGCACTCGAGGAGGCCCTGTTCCTCACCAAGTTCGCCCGCTCGGTGACCCTCGTACATCGCCGCGACGAGCTCCGCGCCTCCAAGATCATGCAGGACCGGGCCCGCGCCAATGACAAGATTCGCTTTCAGTGGAACAGCACCGTTGTCGGGATCGACGGCGACACGACGGTGGAGGGCATCCGCCTGCGCGACACCGTCACCGGCGAGGAGAGCTCCCTCGCCGTCTCCGGGCTGTTCGTCGCCATCGGTCACAAGCCCAACACCGACCTGTTCAAGGGCCAGCTCCAGATGGAGGAGACGGGCTACCTCGTCACCCACGACGGGTCCCACACCGACGTCGACGGCGTCTTCGCCTGCGGCGACGTCCAGGACCACGTCTACCGCCAGGCCATCACCGCCGCCGGCTCGGGCTGCATGGCGGCGATCGACGCCGAACGCTGGCTCGAAGCCCAGGACCACTGACCCCCGCCCGGGCCCACGGGCGGTACCGTGGTCGCCCGATCGACACCCGCCATCCACCCTCCCCACCATCGAGGTTCCCCATGTCCGACGCCATCTCCACCCTCTCCGACGCCACCTTCGACGAGCAGATCGGCGCCGCCACCGAACCGGTCATCGTCGACTTCTGGGCCGAGTGGTGCGGGCCCTGCAAGATGATCGCCCCCATCCTGGAAGAGATCGCCACCGAACAGGCCGGCAAGCTGTCGGTGTCCAAGCTCAACGTCGACGACAACCCCAACACCGCCATGCG
This sequence comes from Acidimicrobiales bacterium, assembly GCA_025455885.1. Classification (NCBI taxonomy): domain Bacteria; kingdom Bacillati; phylum Actinomycetota; class Acidimicrobiia; order Acidimicrobiales; species Acidimicrobiales bacterium. Next base: position 19,312 of record JALOLR010000012.1, on the reverse strand, counting down.
CTACGGGGTCATGAGCATCCCCACCATGATCGTCTTCAAGGACGGCCAGGAAGCCGCCCGCATCGTGGGCGCCAAGGGCAAGGGCCAGCTCCTCGAGGACCTGCGCCCCTTCCTCTGAGCCGTCCAGACCTCACCGGACCCTGCGGGCACCGCCATCGACGACGACCACCTCCCCCTGGGGCCGGGTGACAGCGGCGCGGCGGTCGCCGACGTCCAGCGTCGCCTGTCCGCGGCAGGACATCCCGTCGACCGCTCCGAGGGCGGCACGTTCGGACCGTCGACCAGCGCGGCCGTCGCCGCGTTCCAGGAACGCCGGGGCCTGCTCGTCAGCGGGACGTGCGACACCCTCACCTGGCAGGCGCTCGTGGAATCCGGCTACCGCCTCGGCGACCGCCTTCTCTACCTCCGCACGCCCATGCTCCGCGGCGACGACGTCCACGAGCTGCAGCAGTCGCTCGGCGCCCTCGGCTTCGACGCCGGGTGGGTCGACGGCATCCTGGGCCCCGAGACCGAACGGGCCCTGACCCAGTTCCAGCGCAACGCCGGGCTCACCGTCGACGCCCGCTGCGGGCCCGAGGTGTGCGCGGCGCTCGCCCGTCTCGGTGGCCGCACCGAGTCGGCCACGGTCGCCGGTGTCCGGGAGCTCGAACGGCTGCGGTCCTCACCCCCGAGCCTCGACGCGCGGCGGGTGGTCGTCGGGCACCAGGGAGGCCTCGACGCGCTGGCGTCCAGCGTCAGTCGACTCCTCCAGGACGCCGGCGCGGTGGTCGCCGTGCTGAACCATCCCGACGCATCGACCCAGGCCCGCGAGGCCAACGCCTTCGAGGCCGAGCTCTTCATCGGTCTGGAGATGGACGCCGAACCGACCTGTCGGGTGGCGTTCTACGAGACGACCGGGTTCCGCTCGGTCGGCGGGGCGACGCTGGCCGCACTGGTCGCCTCCGGCCTGCCCGAGGCCACGGGGCTGGTGGCCGGCACGGCCGCCGGCCTGCGCCTCCCGGTTCTCAGGGAGACGAGGATGCCGGCCGTGGTATGCATCCTCGGTCCTCCCACCGTGGTCGTGGAGCGCAGTGCCGGCCTGGCCGTGAACCTGGTCGAGGCCGTCCGGACCTGGGTGGCCGCGCCGGTCGAGGGTTGACGGCGGCGGTGCGGATCACACCCCGACGTCGAGGTTGACCACAGGTTTGGCCACAGGCTGTGGAGAAGCCTCGACCGTCACCGAGGCTTGATCCTCAGCCCTCGGACCGGGGGCCGCGGGCGATCACCTGCGAGATCCGCTCGAGGTCCTCGAGGGTCGCGAAGTCGACGACGAGACGCCCCCGCTTGGCGCCCACCGTGACGTGCACCCGGGTGTCGAGCAGGTCCGAGAGGAGCTCCTCGAGCTCGAGGACCGCGGCGGGCCGCACGGCCGCCACCCCCGGCGTCGTCGGGGAGACGGGCGCGTCGGGCTCCTGGGATCGGCGCACGGCCTCCTCGACCTCGCGGACGGTCAGTCCCTCACGGACCGCCTGCTGCGCGAGTCGCTCCTGCACGGCCGGATCGGTGCAGCCCAGGAGGGCCCGGGCGTGCCCGGCCGACAGGCTGCCGTCGTGGAGGAGGCGCTGGAGCTCGGGGGGCAGGTGGAGCAGTCGAAGGGTGTTGGCCACCGCTGACCGGCTCCGCCCCACCCGGCTGGCCACTTCCTCCTGGGTGTGATCGAACTCCGAGATCAGCTGCTGGTAGGCGGCCGCCTCCTCGAGCGGGTTGAGGTCGGCGCGGTGGAGGTTCTCGACGAGGGCCTGCTCGAGCGAGCGGACGTCCTCGGTCGGACGGACGACCGCCGGGACGACCCGCAGCCCGGCGCGCTGCGCGGCCCGCCACCGGCGCTCCCCGGCGACGAGCTCGAAGCGGTCGGTCCCCACCGGGCGGACCAGGACCGGCTGCAGGACACCGACGGCTCGGATCGAGGCCGCCAGGCTCACCAGCTCCTCCTCGTCGAAGACCCGCCGGGGCTGGTACGGGTTCGGGACGATCTGGTCGACCCCGAGCTCCCGGAGATGGGCGTCGGGACGGTCGACCGCGACCTCCTCGCCGTCCTCGGTGGGGATGAGTGCTCCCAGTCCCTTACCCAACCCGCTTCGGCGCGCCACCGCTGACCTCCTTGGCCAATTGCCGGTAGGCGATGGCGCCCCGGCTGCTCGGATCGAACGTGATGATCGGTTGGCCGAACGACGGCGCCTCCGACAACCGCACGGTGCGAGGCACGACCTGCCGGCACACCTTCTCCCCGAAGTGGGCCCGCACCTCGAGCGCCACCTGGTCGGCCAACTTCGTCCGGGCGTCGTACATCACCAGGACGATGGCGCTGACGTCGAGCGACGGGTTCAGGTTCTTCTGGACCAGCTCGACGTTGCGCAGCAGCTGGCCGAGGCCTTCCAGGGCGTAGTACTCGCACTGGATGGGCACGAGCACCTCCGAGGCGGCAGCCAGGGCGTTCACGGTGAGCAGACCGAGCGACGGCGGGCAGTCGATGAAGACGAAGTCGTAGTCGTCGTGCACGGTGGCCAGGGCGTTGCGCAGCTTCAGCTCGCGGCTGAAGGCGGGAACCAGCTCGATCTCCGCCCCGGCCAGATCGAGGCTGGCCGGCGCCACGAACAGGTTGCGCACCGAGCTGCCCTCGATGCAGTCCTCGAGGGGTGTGTCGGCGAGCAGCACGTCGTACATCGAGAACTCGAGCTCGCGCGGATTGATCCCGAGCCCCGTGGACGCGTTCCCCTGGGGGTCCAGGTCCACGACGAGCGTCCGATAGCCCAGCTCGGCAAGGCAGGCGCTCAGGTTGACGGCGGTGGTGGTCTTGCCCACGCCGCCCTTCTGGTTGGCCACCGCGATCACCCGGGGGAAGTCCCGCTCCCGGGAGATCGGCGTGCCGGCGGTGACGATCTCGGTGGGGAGGCCGGGCGGGATGCTCACCGTGGGGACGGCGTCCGTGGCGGACGGGCTGTCGGGCTCGACAGCAGACTCGGCTGCGGGCTCATCAAGGGGCTCGAGACGAGTCGGTGTCTCGGGGATCGGATGTTCCAGGGGTTCCATGCACCACTCGGGAGGTGAGGCGAACGCCGGGCGACCCCCGACGCCGAACGACCCACCCCGGTCCGGAACGAGCCGCGGCCATCCTCGCTCCGCCACCGGCTCAGGTCAAGGACCCTCGACCGTGTTTCACGTGGAACAGCGACGGAGTGGACACGGCCCGGGTCGGTGACCCACTGTGCCCCCATGTCCGCCGACCTGACCACCGTGCTCGAGGAGGCCCAGGCGATCGGGGCCCTCGGCCCGGGCCCCATCGCCGACCACCTCGCCCACGCCGAGCGCTTCGTCCACGCCCTGGGGGACACGACCGGCCGCGTGCTCGATCTCGGATCGGGCAACGGCCTCCCCGGTCTGGTGATCGCCGAGCAGCGACCGGATCTCCTCGTCACCCTCCTCGACGCGCAAGCTCGCCGCGTCGAGGTCCTGCACACCGCCGTGGCCCGCCTGGGCCTGGCCGACCGGGTGACCGCCCGGCACGGCCGCGCCGAAGTGGTGGCCCGACTCCCGGGCGAACGAGGGGCCTATCAGGCGGTCGTCGCCCGGTCCTTCGGCCCCCCGGGGGTCGTGGCGGAGTGCGCCGTCGGGTTCCTGGGCCCCGACGGGCTGCTGCTGGTGAGCGAACCGCCGGACGCTCCGCCCCGCTGGCCCGAGGAGGGCCTTGCCGAGCTCGGCCTCCGGCGGGGCGAGCTCGTCGACGGCATCCAGCACCTCCATGCCACCGGTCCGTGCCCGGATCGCTACCCCCGTCGGGACGGGATGCCGGCCAAGCGGCCCCTCTTCTGACTGTTCCACGTGGAACATCCCGGACGCGACGAGGCCCGCCCCGGACGGGCGGGCCTCGGAGGACGGCGTGAGGTGGTCAGCTGGGGACGACGACGACGCGGCGCCGGGGCTCCTCGCCCTCGGAGATCGTGCCCACTCCTTCGATCTCGTTGACGGTGTCGTGCACCACCTTGCGATCGGGCGGGCCCATCGGCTCGAGCGCCTTGGCCACACCGGACTCCCTCACCTGCTCGGCCACCTGCACGACGAAGCGCTCGAGGGCTTCGCGGCGTCGCTGGCGGTAGCCGGCGACGTCCACCCTGACCCGACCCTCGGCGGTGCCCGGCACCTTGCGGTGCACGACCGTGCGGGACAGCTCCTGGACGGCGGCCAGAGTGGCGCCCTTGGGGCCGACGAGGAGACCCAGATCCTGGCCGTCGACGCGGACCTCGACGTTCTCGTCGTCGAGGGCGTCGGCCTCGACGGACGCGTCGTAGCCGAAGGCATCGACGAGCCCGATCACGAACTCGGTGACGATGGCCGTGTGGGCCTCGAGATCGACGTTCTGGTCACTTTCGCTCACTGGAGCTCCCTTGGTGGTGTCGGAACGACGTCGAGAGGAACCCGAGGTCGAGCGATCAGGTGCGTCGCCGGTGGCCGATGGCGCGGTGTCGCGGGTCGGGCGGCCCTCGGCAGGGGAGGCGGCCCCGGTGGGCTCGGTGGGCTCGGTCGTGGTGCCGTTCCCCGACGTGGGCTTCGCACCCTTCGGGGAGCGACCGTTCTCGGCCTTCCCGCCCCGACGCTTGCGATCCCGGCGCTCGACCTTGGGCCGGGGCTGCACCGGACGGATCCGCGCCCGCACCCGGGCCTCACCTCGGGTGCGCCCGAAGAGGCCCTGCTTCGGTTCGGCGAGGACCTCGAACTCGGTCTCGTCCTCGGTCACCCCCAATTGGTCGAGGGCCGCCTCCTTGGCGTCCTCCAGCGTCTTTCCTGTGGTCTCGACCCACTCCACGATTCTGCCTAGCCCTTCTTGTTCTTGCGAGCCCGCGGTTGCAGGGTCGGCGGGGTGGCCCCACCGTTGCCCGACGAGGGCTTCTTCGGTGTGGTGCGTCGCCCGCTCGAGGCGTCCGAACCCTTGGCGGTCGACTTCGCCGGCTTGGCGGTCGTCGACGATGCGGCCTTCGGGGTCGCCTTGGCGGTCGACTTCGGCGTCGCCTTGGCCGAGGTCTTCACGGTGGCGCGCGCGGTGGCCCCGCTCTTGGCCGGGACCTTCTTCTTGGCCTTGTTCTCCGCGGCGTTGGCGGCGTTCTTCTTGGCGAGCCCGAACATCTCCCGGAACGTGGGCTGGGGGGTCACCTCCAGGGGCTCGGAACCCTCGGGGCGGACGGCACCCTTGCCGCCGTAGATGCTGCGGGTGATGAATGCCTGCTGCCCGATGCGGTAGAGGTTGGAGACCGCGAAGTAGATGACCAGGCCGGAGGGGAGCCCGAACGAGATGACCGGCAGGAAGATCGGCATGATCTTCATGATCATCTGCTGCTGGGGGTTGATCGACGCCCCGGTGTTGCGGCCCTGGATCTGGCGCTGCTGGATGAACCCGGTGGCTCCGACGATGAGGATCAGGGCCAGGTAGGGGATGGCGTGCAGCAGGCCGATCTGGAGCGCCTGGCTGGCGCTCTCACTCAGGTCGAGCCCCAGGGCCGGCATGGTGGTGGCCCCGGCGAGGCTCTGGTAGAGCGAGGTCGAGGGCTCGATGAAGGCCGGATCGAACGCACGATCGATCGAGGGAGGCTTCGTGATCGGGATCCCCGCCACGAACTGGTTCACCGACCAGCCGACGTCGTACCCGACGTCGCTGACCCTTCGGGTCAGCCCGGACAGCACCTGGTAGAGCACCAGGAAGACCGGCATCTGCACGAGGAGGGGAAGGCACCCGCCCAGCGGGTTGATGCTGTTCTCCTTGTAGAACTTCAGCAGCTCCTCGTTGAGCTTCTGGCGGTCGTCCTTGTAGCGGGTCTGGATCTTCTTCATCTCCGGCTGGAGCTGTTGCATCATCATCATCGACCGCGTGCCCTTGAGGGTCAGCGGCGTGACGACGATCATCACGCAGAGCGTCAGCATCACGATGGCGAACGCGTAGTTCGGCACCAGGTCGTAGAAGAAGGCCAGGGCCGTGCCGAACGCTTCGAAGAACACCTGCATGGGCTAGGCCTTCCGAGGGGGGACGGGGTCCCATCCGTGGCCACCCCAGGGGTGGCAGCGAGCCAGGCGCCGGACGGCGAACCAGGAGCCTCGGACGGAACCGTGCACCTCGAGGGCTTCGAGGGCGTAGGTGGAACAGGACGGGTCGTAGCGGCACGGCGACGGCCGCCAGGCGAAGACCCATTGGTAGCCGCGGATGAGGGCGTGCAGCGCGCGGGCGACGAGGGAGGCGGGTCGGGGGCGGGTGACGGTGGTCATGATCGTGCTCCCAGCCGGTCGAGGCACGCCTCGACGTGGTCGGCCACCTCGTGAGGGCTGAGTGTGGCCGCATCGGCGCGAAGGGTGACGAGATACGCCCCGGTGACCGGGGAAGCCGTCGACGCGGGCCAGCGAGTGGTCAATCGACCCCGGATCACCCGGCGCACCCGGTTCCGGTGCACCGCGTTTCCCACTTTGCGTGGGACTGCAAACGCGAATCGTGGTGGCTGGCCGGGGGTACCGGTCGGTTCGGCGAGGTGGATCACCGTGACGGGGCCGTTCCGGACGCGTCGACCGTGCCGGCGGAGGTCGAGGAACGTCTGGCGGTCACGGATGCGCCAGATCAGGCCGAGAGGCGCTGACGGCCCTTGAGCCGACGGGCCCGGAGCACGCTTCGACCAGCGCGGGTCGACATGCGGTGACGGAACCCGTGCCGCTTGGCCCGGCGCCGCTTGTTGGGTTGGTAGGTGCGCTTCACGTCTGCCTCCTCGACCGAACGGCCGACGTTGGCCCAGGTCTGTCACGAGTGGTGCCCACCGGCCGCGACGAACGAGGCGGCCCGGTGACGGCTGTGCACACGGTAGAGGGCGCGCGGCCGGTGCGGCAACATCGCCGGGATGCTACGGTCCGGCACCCGTCGATCCGGCCTCGGCCGACCCGGCGGGGCCACGTCCGGAACGTCCCGCACGCAGTGCCCGCGGGCAGCGGTCCGATCCGTTGTCCACACGTGTGGACGTGGCTGTGGACCGAGCTCGTCGATCGAAGGCGCCCGTACAGGTGGATCAAGCCGAACCGCTGTGGACAGCCTGCGCCGACGTGCTCAGGGAACAGGTCTCGGAAGCGGTCTGGCTCACGACGTTCTCATCCGTCGCGCCGCTCGACCTGCACGACGGCCGGCTCAGCCTCGCCGTACCCAGCAGCGTCGTGAAGGACAAGATCGAGCACCGGTACCTCACCCTGGTGGAAGGGGCGCTGGCCGACATCGGACGGCCGGGCCTGCGCCTCGAGCTCCAGGTGCGCACCGCCATCGCCGACGACGACGCCTCGGACCTCGACGATGTCCACAGTGCCGTCCCCAGCCTCGACGACGAGCTCCTCGCCCCCGACACCGGGTTTCGATCGCCCGTTCCGCTCCCCGATCGTCCGGCCGCCGACATCGGTGACACCCGCAGCGGGGCCCTCCCCGGACAGCCGGTCAACAGCCGCTACACGTTCGAGGCCTTCGTCACCGGCACGTCGAACCGCTTCGCCCACGCCGCCGCCCTCAGCGTCGCCGAGACCCCGGCCCGGTCCTACAACCCGTTGTTCATCTACGGCGACGCCGGCCTGGGCAAGACCCACCTCCTCCAGGCCATCGCCAACTATGTGGCCGTCAACTACCCGTCCTACCGGGTCCGCTACGTCTCCACCGAGCAGTTCCTGAACCAGTTCGTCGACGCCATCCGCCTCGGGCGAGCCCGCATGGCCGACTTCAAGGAGCACTACCGGGCCGTCGACGTGCTGCTCCTCGACGACATCCAGTTCATCGAGGGTCGCGAGCAGCTCCAGGAGGAGCTCTTCCACACCTTCGAGTCCCTCCACCAGGCCGACCGCCAGGTGGTGTTGTCCTCCGACCGACCTCCTGACGCCATCTCCACGCTGGAGGACCGGCTCCGGAGCCGGTTCAAGATGGGGTTGACGACCGAGATCAACCACCCCGAGCTCGAGACCCGCCTGGCCATCCTGCGCAAGAAGGCCGAGCGTGAACCGGTGGACCCGCCCGCCGAGGTCCTCGAGTTCATCGCCACCCACATCACGAACAACATCCGCGAGCTCGAGGGCGCCCTGATCCGGGTGTGCGCCTACGGCAGCCTCACCCGTCAGCCCCTCTCGGTCCCGTTGGTCCAGGAGGTGCTCGACGACATCCTGTCCGACACCAAGCCGCGGCCGATCACCCCCGATCTCATCCTCGAACGGACCGCCGAGATGTTCGGCTACCCGATCGAGGAGATCACCGGCAAGAGCCGGCGCCGACCCCTCGTCACCGCCCGCCAGATCAGCATGTACGTGTTCCGGGAGCTCACCGACCTCAGCTACCCCGCCATCGCCCGCGAGTTCGGGGGCCGGGACCACACGACCGTCATCCACGCCGTCGAGAAGATCGGCGGCCTGATGAAGGAACGTCGTCAGATCTACGACCAGGTGACCGAGCTCATCCAGAGGATCAAGGCCGGATGACGCCCCCGTCGACCGACCCTGGGGACAACCCGGTGGACGACACCGCGCCGCGGCGCGCCCGACCGGTGGACGACATCGCCGTCATCCACCGCGACCGCCGCCCGACCCGACGCGCTGTGCACCGCTGTGGACGACATGCGCGGCCGAAGAACCGCCCTGAGCAGGGACGACGCGGGGTTTTCCACGATCCACACCCCCTACTACTACCGCTGTCGAGAGATCATCATCCTGTAGGTCCAGCAGAAAGCGAGCCGGTGTGAAGTTCCGATGCGAGCGCGACCCCCTGGTCGAGGCACTCAACGCCGCCGGGCGTGCGGTCACCAGCCGAGGCAGCTCCCTGCCGGTCCTGACCGGGTTGCGCCTCGAGGTGAAGGGCGACCAGCTCTCGGTCACCGGGAGCGACCTCGATCTCACCATCTCGGTGCGCACGGCGGTGAGCGGCGACGTCGACGGGATCGCTGTGGTCCCGGCCAAGCTGTTGTCCGACATCACCCGGGCGCTGCCGCCGGGTGCGGTCACCGTCGAGGTCGCCGAGGACGAGGCCCGGATCACGTCGGGGCGTTCCCAGTTCGCGGTGCGCACGATCCCCGCCCAGGAGTTCCCGAACCTCCCCGAACCGGCTGACCGGTCGGTCGAGCTCGACGCCACCGCGCTGGCGGACGCCCTGCGTGAGGTCGTGTCCGCGGCGAGCAGCGACGAGTCGAGGCCAATCCTCACCGGCGTGTTGCTGGCCGCCGAGGGCGACGGATTGCGCCTGGTCGCCACCGACAGCTATCGGCTGGCGGTCCGCGACCTTCCCGGCACGTCGGTGCTCGACGAGGGCCAACAGGTGCTCGTCCCGTCCACGGCCCTACGCGAGCTGTCCCGTCTGCTCGGGTCCGCGACGTCGGTGACGCTCCGCCTGGGGGAGCGTGACGTGGCCTTCGAGGTGGGCGACGTGCGGGTCACGAGCCGCCTGATCGAGGGCGACTTCCCGAACTACCGAGGGCTCATCCCCGCCAGCCAGCCGAATCAGCTCCGGGTCGGCAGGGAGGTCCTGCTCGACGCGCTCCGCCGGGTCCGCCTGCTCGCTCGCGAGGCGACGCCGGTGCGCCTCGTCATGAACGGCGAGACCCTCGAGCTGATCGCCATCACCCAGGACGTCGGGCAGGCCCGCGAGGAGGTCGACGCCCACTACGACGGCAACGAGCTCACCGTGGCGTTCAACCCCGAGTACCTGATCGCCGGCATCGACGTCACCCCCGGTGACGAGATCACCCTCGAGACGATCGACGCGCTCAAGCCGGCGCTCATCCGGGCCGTCGGCACGCCGGAGTTCCTGTACCTCCTGATGCCCGTCCGGGTCTCCTGAACGTCGCCGACCGCCGGTGCTGCTCCGCAACCTCTGGTTGACGGACTTCCGGTCGTACCCGTCCGCGGAGCTCGAGCTCGCCCCGGGGCTCACCGCCCTGCTGGGCGACAACGGTGAGGGCAAGACCAACCTGCTCGAGGCGGTGGGGTACCTCGCGACGCTCTCGTCGTTCCGGGGGGCTCCCAACGAGGCCCTCGTGCGACGTGGGGCGGCGCAGGCCGTCGTGCGGGCCGAGGGTGAACGCGACGGCCGGTCACTGCTGATCGAGGCCGAGATCACGCCGACCGGGCGGGGGAGGGTCCAGGTCAACCGGCAGCGTCTGGCGAGGACACGCGACCTGCTCGGGGCGTTGCGGGTCAGCGTGTTCGCGCCCGACGACCTCGAGCTGGTCAAGGGCGGACCGGCCGAACGGCGTCGGTACCTCGACGAGACCCTCGTCGCCACCGAGCCCCGCCTCGACCTCCTCCGCGCCGACCTCGAACGGGTGCTGCGCCAGCGCAACGCCCTGCTGCGGCAGTCCGGTGGACGGCTCACCGACGAGGTCGAGCTCACCCTGGCGGTGTGGGACACCAAGCTCGCGGAGGTGGGCGAGGCCCTCGCCGACGCTCGTGCGTCCCTCGTCGCCCGACTGGCCCCGGCACTCGCCACCGCCTACGAGCAGGTCGCGCACCGCGGCGAGGAGGTGGCCGCGACCTACGTCGCACCGTGGCGGGCGACCGGTCTCGCCGCGGCGCTGGTCGGCGCTCGGCGTGACGAGCTCCGCCGCGGGGTGAGTCTGGTGGGTCCCCACCGTGACGACCTGGAGCTGACCATCGCCGGGCTCCCGGCGCGGACCCACGCCTCCCAGGGAGAACAGCGCTCGCTCGCGCTCGCCCTGCGCCTCGCCGCCCACCACGTGGTGACCGAGGCGACGGGCTCGCCGCCGGTGCTGTTGCTCGACGACGTGTTCTCCGAGCTCGACCCGGTCCGGTCCTCGGCCCTGCTCGCCCACCTGCCTCCCGGCCAGACGCTGTTGAGCAGCGCCGCCGGCCTCCCGCCGGGAGCCCGTCCCGACGTGGTGGTGCGGGTGGCCGAGGGGCGGTTGACCACCGGCGGGTGACCCGCATCGGCCCCGGTGGGTGACCCGCATCCGAACGTAGAGTTCCGGCCGTGCCGTGGATGCCGCTGCCCGACGACCGTGACGAGGAGCCCGCGCCGGTGGGCGCCGCCCTCGACCGGGTGGTCGGACGCCTCGGCGGGCCCCCGGTCGATGCCCTGACCCGCCTCTTCGAGGGCTGGTCGGGCGTCGTGGGTGAGCGTCTGGCCGCCCACAGCCGACCCTTGGCGCTGCGTGACGGGGTACTGGTGGTGGGCGTGGAGGACCCGGCGTGGTCGACCGAGATCCGCTTCCTCGGCCCTGCCCTGCTCGAGCGGGTGCGAACCGGTCTCGGGGGGGTGACCGTGACCTCGGTCGAGGTCCGCGTCCGGCCCCGGACGGGGGCCTGATCCGTCGTCGGTTCCGGGCCCCGGAGACCCGGCGGAGATCCCCGGGAAGGTCCCACCGCGCTGGTAGGCTGAAGGCTTCGCGACACGGGTCCAGACCCGGCCTCCGAGCCGCTCGGGCGGCGGTGTGTGCACCGGCCCGCGGTTCTCGGCCGCCGACCCGCGTCGCCGGCATCCGTTACCAGACGAAGAGGATCGGTCGCGCGTGGCCCAGACCACCGAAACCTACGGAGCCAAGGACATCACCGTCCTCGAAGGCCTCGAAGCGGTTCGCAAACGCCCAGGCATGTACATCGGCTCCACCGGGGTCGGTGGCCTGCACCACCTCGTCTACGAGGTCGTCGACAACTCCGTCGACGAGGCCATGGCCGGCCATGCGTCGCGCATCGACGTCACGCTCCTCGCCGACGGCGGTTGCGAGGTGGTCGACGACGGTCGCGGCATCCCCGTGGACTCCACCAACGACCCGAAGATGAAGGGCAAGAGCGCCGCCGAGGTCGTGCTCACCGTCCTCCATGCCGGCGGCAAGTTCGGCGGCGGCGGCTACAAGGTCTCCGGGGGCCTCCACGGGGTGGGGATCTCCGTCGTCAACGCCCTCTCGGAGCGGGTCGAGGTCGAGATCGACCGTGACGGCGCCCGCCATCGCATGACCTTCGAGCACGGCGGGAGGGTCCTCGACAAGCTCTCGGTCGTCGGGGACTCGCCGCGGGGTCGTACGGGCACCACCGTGCGGTTCTGGCCCGATCCGACCATCTTCGAGGACACCACCTTCCGCGCCCAGACCCTGCTCGAGCGCTTCCAGATGATGGCGTTCCTCAACAAGGGCCTCGAGATCCGCTTCGCCGACAAACGACCCGACGCGCACTCCGCCAAGGCCGTGACCTACAAGTACTCGGGCGGCATCATCGATTTCGTGAGCCACCTCAACGCCTCGAAGGAGGCCCTGTTCAAGCGGGTCGGCTACTTCGAGCAGGCCGAGTCCGACCAAGAGGTCGAGATCGCCTTCCAGTGGAACACCGGCTTCAACGCCGACGGGCTGCACAGCTTCGCCAACGGCATCGCCACCATCGAAGGGGGCATGCACGTCGAGGGCTTCCGCAAGTCGCTCACCAACGTCGTCAACAAGTACGCCCGGGCCAAGGGCCTCCTCAAGGAGAAGGAGGAGAACCTCCAGGGCGAGGACATCCGCGAGGGTCTCACCGCCATCATCTCGGTGCGCCTCCGTGAGCCGCAGTTCGAGGGCCAGACCAAGGGCAAGCTCGGCAACGTCTCGATGCGGTCCCTCGTCGAGCGGGCCACCAACGACCGGCTCGCCGACTGGTTCGAGGAGAACCCGACCGAGGCCCGCAAGGTGGTCGCCAAGTCGGTGAACGCCGCCCGCGCCCGCCTCGCCGCCCGCAACGCCCGGGAGGCGACCCGGCGCAAGTCGGCGCTCGAGGGGGCGGGCATGCCCGAGAAGCTCAAGGACTGCTCCAGCCGCGACCCCGCCGAGTGCGAGCTGTTCATCGTCGAGGGTGACTCCGCCGGCGGTTCGGCGGTGGCGGCCCGCGACCCCCGCACCCAGGCGATCCTGCCCATCCGCGGGAAGATCCTCAACGTCGAGCGTGCCCGTCTCGACCGGATGCTGAAGAACAACGAGATCCAGGCGTTGATCTCGGCCATCGGCGCCGGTGTCGGTGAGGAGTTCGACGTCACCAAGATCCGCTACCACAAGATCATCCTGATGGCCGACGCCGACGTCGACGGCTCCCACATCCGCACGCTGCTGCTCACCTTCTTCTTCCGACAGATGCGCGAGCTCATGGAGCGCGAGTACGTGTACATCGCCCAGCCCCCGCTGTACTCGACGGTGGTGGGCAAGGAGAAGACCTACCTGAAGGACGACGCCGCCAAGGCGGCGTTCCTCGCCGAGAACCCCAACCACAAGAAGGACTTCCAGCGTCTGAAGGGCCTCGGGGAGATGGACTTCGACGAGCTGGGCGAGACCACCATGGACGCGTCGCGACGCACCCTGTTGAAGGTCTCGGTCGAGCAGGCCGCGATCGCCGACGACATCTTCTCGGTGCTGATGGGCGACGACGTCGAGTCGCGCAAGCACTTCATCCAGACCAACGCCAAGGACGTCCGCTTCCTCGACATCTGAGGTCGACGTCCCGATCACGCGCCGCGCTGCGCCGCACACCACACACCATCGAGGACCCACCACACCGATGAGCGACACCTCACCTCCGACCGACGGCCCCGGCGGCACGGATCTCCGGGGCATCGAGCCGATCGAGATCCAGGAGGAGATGGAGCGCTCCTTCCTCGACTACGCGATGTCGGTCATCGTGTCGCGGGCCCTGCCCGACGCCCGCGACGGTCTGAAGCCCGTGCACCGCCGGATCCTGTGGGGCATGGACCAGCTGCGCGCCTATCCGGACCGTCCGACCATGAAGTGCGCCCGGGTCACCGGCGAGGTCATGGGGAAGTACCACCCGCACGGCGACTCGGCCATCTACGACGCCCTCGTGCGGATGGGCCAGAACTTCAGCCTCCGTCACCCGCTCATCCACCCCAAGGGCAACTTCGGCTCCCTCGACGAGCCGGCCGCGGCGGCTCGCTACACGGAGTGCCGGCTGGCCCCGATCGCCATGGACATGCTCGCCGGGATCGACGAGGAGACCGTCGACTTCGTCGACAACTACTCGGGTGAGTTCCAGGAGCCCGAGGTCCTGCCGGCCCGGTTCCCCAACCTCCTGGTCAACGGCTCCCAGGGCATCGCGGTGGGCATGGCCACCAACATCCCGCCGCACAACCTGGCCGAGGTCATCGATGCCGTCGACCACCTGCTCACCCATCCCGAGGCCACGCCCGACGACCTCATGGAGTTCGTGAAGGGCCCGGACTTCCCCACCGGGGCGCTCATCATGGGACGCCAGGGGATCATGGACGCCTACCGCACCGGTCGCGGCTCCATCAAGCTGCGGGGCAAGGCCGAGATCGAGGAGGGCGCCCGGGCCGACCACATCGTGATCACCGAGCTGCCCTACCAGGTGAGCCCCAACCAGTTCATCGTGAAGGTGAAGGAACTGGTCGACAACCGTGAGCTCGACGGCATCGCCGAGCTCAACGACGAGTCGGCCAAGGGCGAGATGCGCCTGGTGCTGCGGCTCAAGCGGGACGCCCCGGCGTTGGTGATCCTGAACAACCTCTACAAGCGCACGCCGCTGCAGACGAACTTCTCGGTCAACACCGTGGCGCTCGTCGACGGGATCCCGCGCACGCTCAACCTGCGCGACGCCCTGGTCGCCTACGTCGACCACCAGAAGGAGGTCATCCGTCGCCGGTCGCAGTACCGCCTCGACCGCGCCCGCGACCGGGCCCACATCGTCGAGGGGCTCATCAAGGCCCTCGACCTCATCGACGAGATCATCGCCGCCATCCGGGCCAGCGAGGACAAGGCGGCGGCCCGCGAAGCGCTCATGGCCGCTCCGTTCGAGTTCTCGGAGGTCCAGGCCGAGCACATCCTCGACATGCAGCTCAGTCGCCTCACCCGCCTCGGTCGGGCCAACCTCGAGGAGGAGCTGGCCACGCTGCTGGCCACCATCGCCGAGCTCGAGGCGATCCTCGCCGACGAAGGAAGGCTCCGCAGCGTGATCAGCGACGAGCTGGGCGAGATCAAGGCCTCCTACGCCCAGCCGAGGCGCAGCCAGATCACCTACGACGTCGGCGACCTCGACATCGAGGACCTCATCGACGACGAGGACCTCGTCGTCACCATGAGCCACAAGGGCTACATCAAGACCGTCGCCGCCGACACCTTCCGGGTCCAGGGCCGGGGGGGCCGTGGCGTCGCGGGCGCCAAGTTGAAGGACGAGGACTGGGTCGAGCACATCATCCACACCACTGCCCACGCGTACCTGCTGTTCTTCTCGAACCGCGGGCGGGTGTACCGGCTCAAGGCCCACGAGATCCCGATGAAGGAGCGCACCGCCCGCGGCACCGCCGTGGTCAACCTGTTGCCGCTGCAACCGGGGGAGAACATCCAGGCGGTCATCGACACGCGCGACTACGAGACGAACCGCTTCCTGTTCTTCGCCACGAAGAAGGGGCAGGTCAAGAAGACCAAGTTCACCGAGTACGACTCGTCGCTGAGGGCGGGGCTCATCGCCATCAACCTGCGTGAGGACGACGAGCTGGTGCGGGTGCTGCCCACCAACGGCGGCGACGACATCTTCATGGTGTCGCGCAGCGGCATGACCATCCGCTTCTGCGAGGACGACGTGCGGTCCATGGGCCGCGCTGCTGCAGGCGTGCGGGGCATGAAGCTGCGGGCCGACGACGAGGTGGTGTCGTGTGACGTCGCCCGGGACGACGTGGCCATCCTGATCGTCACCGACGCCGGGTTCGGCAAGCGCACCCAGCTCGACAAGTTCAACGTCCAGGGTCGGGGTGGCCAGGGGGTTCGCGGCATCAAGCTGACGGCCAGGAAGGGGTTCGTCGTCGCCGCCTTCATGGTCGGCATCGAGGACGAGATCTTCGTGGTGGCCAGCGGTGGCGTGGTCATCCGCATGGGTGTCCGCGACATCTCCTCCCAGGGGCGTGACGCCACCGGCGTGCGGGTGATGGCCCTCGACGCCGACCAGACGGTGGCCTCGGTGGCACCCGTCCTCGGCGTCGACGACTGAGCGCCGATCACCCTCGCCGCTCCGGCGGCTCCTCGGTGGCCCCGGCCGCCCCACCCCGACGGCGCCGGTCGCCGCCCACCCGAGGAGCCCGCAGTGGCACACAACCCGTTCCCGTCCGAACCGTCCGTCGAACCGTTCCGGGCGGTCGATCCGCCCCCGTCCGGGCCGCATCAGCGAAGGTCCGCCGGGGCGCCGGGCGACGCGGGCAGCGCGGTCGTCGTGGCGGCGGCGGTGCTGGCCATCGCCGCGGTGCTCGCCGTCGGTGTGGTGCGCGTCGGCGGGGTCGTCACCGACCGGGCGCGGGCCCACACCGCCGCCGACGCCGCCGCACTGGCCGGTGCCGCGGAGGGCCGTGAGGCCGCGGTCGAGGTGGCCGACGCCAACGGCGGTGCGCTCGTCGAGTTCGTCGACGTGGGGGAGGAGGTCGAGGTGACGGTCCGCATCGGCGACGTCGAGGCGGTGGCGCGGGCCCGGCTCTCCTGGTGAGGCTGGCGGGGATCGGACGGCCGAGGTGCCTACACTCGGCCCGATGTCGCTCGACCCCCGGATCGACACTCCGCCCCTCGTGGGAGCGGACTCGTCGTCGGTGGACGCCCCGGATGGTCCGCCCACGGCGCAGATCTCCGCGCCGGTCGTGGGTCCGGCGCCGGCGCGGGCCCGGCCGGTGACGCCATCGGGGCCGCCGGAGCCCTCCGGGTCCCCGGGGTTCGCGGTCCCCCGTTCCGAGGCGCCGAAGCGGACCCCGGGCCCGGGTCGCTCGCGGATCGAGGCCCGCCAGGTCCAGCGGATCCTCACCCGGATCGACCCGTGGTCGGTGCTGAAGGTGGCGCTGTTCCTCTCCCTGTCCCTCTGGTTGATCCTGGTCGTGGCGGGCATCGTCCTCTGGCGGGTGGCGGTCGCCACCGGCACGATCGGCAAGTTCGAGAACTTCGTGGCCCAGCTCCTCGCCGAGGAGAGCTTCGTGATCGACGGGATGCAGATCCTGCGCGGGTCGGTCATCGCCGGTCTCGTGCTGGTCGTCACCGGGGCGTTGTTCGCCGTCACGTTCAGCGTCCTGTTCAACCTGATCTCGGGTCTCACGGGCGGGATCCGGGCCACGGTCATCGAGCTCGAGACGGCCCGCCGCGCCCGCGGCGATCGGTGACGGTGGCGCGGTCAGGGCCGCGGCGACCCCTTTGGTCCGCCTCCGAGCGATCCGTTATCGTGCGCGTTTGCCCCAGCGGGGCTATAGCTCAGTTGGTTAGAGCGCACCCCTGATAAGGGTGAGGTCGCTGGTTCGATTCCAGCTAGCCCCACGATGAAGATGATCCGCCGTGCGTTCATGGCTCTTGGTTTCGCGACGCTGGTCGCCGCGGCGCTGCGCCTGCGGGGCACCGGGGGAACGCCCCCTCAGTCCGGGGGCTGGCGGGAGCTGTCCGGCCCCGAGCTGACGTGACCCGGGTCGCCATCCTGGGGGTCGGCGCGGTCGGCGCCCGCCTGGCCCGCCAGCTGCTGTCGACCGGTGTCGACGAGGTCGTCCTGCGCGACGAACGGTCGGATCGGCTCCACGCCGTGGCGACCAGCCTGGGCGACGGAGCGATCGCCGACCCCGGAGCGCTCACCGATCCGCTCGACGTCGATGCCGCGGTGCTGGCCGGGCCGGGCAGCGTCCACCCCGACCAGGCGGTGGCGTTCCTCCGCCGCGGGACACCGGTGGTCTCGACGAGCGACGACATCGACACCGTGCGTGCCCTTCTCGACCTCGATCACGAGGCACGGGAGCGGGGATCGTCCGTGGTGGTCGGCGCCGGCTTCGCGCCCGGCCTGACCTGTGTGCTGGCGACCCACGGCGCGGCCCGGTTCGACACGGTGCGGGAGGTCCACGTCGCCAAGGTTGGCACGGGCGGCCCGGCGTGCGCCCGCCAGCACCATCGGGCGCTCGGCCGGACGGCGGTCGACTGGCGGGGTGGCGGGTGGGAGCAGAGGCCCGGTGGCTCCGGTCGGGAGCTGTGCTGGTTCCCCGACCCGATCGGCGCCGAGGACTGCTATCGCGGAGCCCTGCCCGACGCGCTCCTGCTCGTCCCTGCCTTCCCCGGGGTCGACCGGGTCACCGCCCGCGTGGCGGCCACCCGCCGGGACCGCCTCACCGCCCGACTGCCGATGCTCTGGCCCACCCACCCCGAGGGTGGTCCGGGCGGGATCCGGGTGGAACTGCGCGGTGAACGCGACGGCGCCACCGACGTGGTGGTCCTCGGGGCGATGGACCGTCCCGCCGTCGCGGCCGGTGCCGTCGGGGCCGTGGCGGTCGACTGGGTCCTCGCCGGGCGCCTTCGCCGCGACGGGGCGGCCGGCCTGGCGGAGCTCGTCGACCCCCTGGCGTTCCTCCTCGAGTTGGATCGACGGGGTGTGCGGGCGGCCGTCTTCGAGGGCCACGGCGCCCAGGCCCCCTCCGCCCGCTGACCCGGGCGTCGTCCGGGCCACGATCGAAAAATGGGCCGAACGGTCCTCAACATCGGCGAACTGCTGCCGTAGTTTTGCGTCGCTCGTCGAGGGCGGGTCGGTCCGCCAGCTCCTCGCGGGTCGTGGTGCACGGTGGCCGACGGAGGTGGCGTGACGTGAGTGAGACGGCGGCGAGGCTCGACCCGACCATGACGCGCCTCGTCGAGGAGCAGCTCCCTCTCGTCAAGCACATCGTCTTCCAGGTCTCGGTCCACTTCCCTCGCCACGTCGATCGCGAGGACCTCGCTCGCGCCGGTGCGCTGGGGCTCGTCGAGGCGGCTCGGCGGTGGGACGGTGACCGCGGGGTGCCGTTCGACCGCTTCGCGGCCCGGCGCATCAAGGGGGCGATCCTCGATGCCGTCCGCGCCGCGGACTGGGCACCGCGGTCGGTGCGAGCGCTCGCTCGGCAGCTCGGGGAGGTCGAGCAGGCCCTCGTCGCCCGGCTCGGGCGCCCCCCCTCGGCCGCCGAGATGGCGACCGGCCTCGGCGTCGAGCCCGAGGAGCTGGCCCGTCTCAGCGATCGCGTCTACCGATCCGTCGTGCTTGCGCTCGAACACCCGACCCAGACGAGCGGTGAGGAGACGCTGACCCTCGTCGACGTGCTGACCGACCGGGACTCGTTGAGTCCCGACGAGGTGCTCGAGGGGCGCGAGCTGATGGGGTACCTCGAGGACGCCGTGCGCCTGCTCCCGGAGCGTCACCGCCTGGTGATCGTCGGGTACTTCCTCGAGGGGCGGACGTCGGGGGACCTCGCCCGGTTCCTGGGCGTCACCGAATCGCGCGTCAGCCAGCTCCGCTCCGAGGCCCTGGAGATGCTCAAGGTCGG
>JALOLR010000011.1 GCA_025455885.1 Acidimicrobiales bacterium | reverse complement strand
CGAAGGCGCCCGCCTCCTCACCGCCGTCGAACGCGCCATGCCACCACGCGACCCCCACACCGAGACGACCGCCACCCCCGACCAACGCCGCGCCGACGGCCTCCTCGCCCTCGCCGGCGCCACCCTCGCCGCCGACACCGATCCCGACCGGGCCACCGTCGTCGCCGTCGTCGAGCTCGCCGCCATCTGCGACGACGACCCCGATGCCACCGCCGAACTCGAGACGGGCCAGCCCCTCGCCACCGAGACCGCCCGCCGGCTGCTCTGCGACAGCCGGATCGAGGTGGTGGTCCAGGACCGCGCCGGCATCGCCGTCGGTGTCGGCACCACCGCCCGGGTGGTCACCCCGGCGATGCGGCGGGTGCTGATGCGCCGCGACGGGCGCTGTCGCTTCGGGAACTGCACCTCGACCCGCTTCCTGCACGCCCACCACATCACCCCCTGGCCATCACCGACCACCACCGCCAACCTCGCCCTGTTGTGCTGGCACCACCACCACCTCGTCCACGAAGGCGGCTGGGCACTGTCCGGTGATCCCAACAGCGCGCTCCACGCCACCAACCCCACCGGCACCACCACCGTCACCAGCCACCCCCACCACCACCCCCCACCCGGGCTGGTGTCACCACCGCCGCCGCCACCTCATCCGCCCAACATGACGAACGGGGCGCCGCATCGAGGTCGCGACCGCATCCCACGAACCACGACGCCCAATGCCAAACATGAACCCGTCCCGCTCTTCGCCGCCGACACGAGCTGAGCAACCGTCCCGGGCGAGGCGTCCATCAGCCCGGGCCGGGCCGGGTGCGTGAAGGTTCGGCACGGCGCGGCACGGCACGGCACGGCACGGCGCGACTCGGGCGACTCGGGCGACTCGGGCGACTCGGGCGACTCGGGCGACTCGGGCAGCGCAGCGCAGCGCACGACCCTGCGCGGCCCCCGCCCGGTCCCACCGGTCGAGCCGGCCCTTCCCGCCGGCCACGCCGCTCTGGCGGAACCGGCAGCGAGGCGCATCGGGGGGCGGCCGAGGGTGCGGGCAGACGAACGGGCCCGGTCCTCAGCAGTGCACGCGGCAGCCTCCGACGCGGGGACTCGTCAGTCGGGGATGCCGGTGGAGAGGCCGGCCAGGAGGGTGCGGACGAACGGGCGACCCACCTGCTCGGCGGTGTCGACCGCGGTGGCCTCGGCGATCTCCTCGCCCCGCTCGTCGCTCATGAAGTCGATGCCGGCGGCCGTCACCACGTCGGGACCGGGCTCGATGGTGACGACGGGGATGCCCGCCTTGTGCAGGCGCTCCACCTCGGCGTCGAGCTTGCCCTTGGCGTAGCGCCGCACCATGCCCTCGCGGTCGAGGCGGCCGAGCGACCCGAGGTCGTGCCCGGACATCGGCGACACCACGATCACCAGGTCGAGGTGGTCCTGGGTGCGCAGCACGTCGGCGTTGGTCGGGGAACGCACACCCCCGTCCACGTAGCGGTGCCCGTCGATCCGCACCGGCCGGAAGTACCCGGGGATCGAGCACGACGCGTGCACCGCATCGGCCAGCGACGGCCACAGGTCACGCCCGAACACCTGCCGCTTCAGATCGGACTGGCGAACGGCCGTCACCCACAGCTGCTCGTGGGGCCACTCGTCGGCCAGGATCCCGTGGAGCGCCTCGGTGTACTCGGCGAGCTCGAGGGAACCGTCGGGCACCAGGGTCATGAGCGCCCCCAGCGGATCGACCCGCCACGGGCGGCGGGTCCAGCTCGTGAACAGGCTCATGTTGGGGGCCCGGGGGCGGCGCAGGTACGAACGGACGTCGAACGGTGGGAACTCGGGTCGCTCCGCCAGCCCGTCGACGACGTGACCGGGGAGCTCGACCGGCGTCCCGCCCACCGTGACGGCGGCCAGGTCAGCGGCGGGGACACCCCGGCGCAGCATCGCCCCGACGAGCGACCCGGCCGACGTCCCCACGATCACGTCGGCACGCCGCGGGTCCCAACCGAGCTCCTTCTCGAGCGCCACCAGGGCGGCGGCGTGGTACGTGAGACCCACGACCCCACCACCACCGAGCACCAGTCCGACTCTCATTCGCTCATCTCTTCCCCGATCGGCGCGACCGGAACCGGGCTCGCGTGTCGCTGGCCCACACCGGTACGGCGAGGCCCTTCCACGATCACCGTACGGGGGGCCCGCCGCCCGGGGTAGGACCGAAGGTCAGGTTCGCTGGGGGTCGAGGGGGCGGGCGACGCTCAGCTCGTGGCCGGCCGGGTCGGGAACGTGGAAGTAGCGCTCCCCCCACGGGGCGTCCGACGGGGCCATGGCCGGCTCGTACCCCGCGGCCACCACCCGGTGGTAGGCGGCGTCGACGTCGTCGACCCACACGATGGTGCGCCCCCACACCTGCGCCGGGGACCGCCAGCCGGCCACCAGCTGGAGGTTGAGGAACGCCGTCGGGCCCACCCGGAAGCTCGTGAAGGCGGCATCGGCGCCGCCGTACGCGCACTCGAAGCCCACCGCCTCGTAGAACGCCACCGACGCGGCCATGTCGGCGGTGACCAACGTGACCGCGGAGAGCGCCTCGATCGGGCCGGGATCGGCGGGCATCCCGCCCACCTTCGCACAGGAGAGGTGCTCGACGTTGGCTACGGTCTCGGCGGTGCCGCTCCCCGAAGCCCTGGCCCGCCGGGCCCGAGACACGCTCGCCGCCACGGTGCAGGGCGCCTGGGCGCTCGCCCACGACGTCGGCAAGGTGCGGGCCGGGTCGGCCCGGGCCCGCCGGTTCGGCGCCTTCGGGGAGGGCAGCTCGATCGCCTTCCCGCCCGGCGACGTCATCGGCCCGCAGGCGGTGCGCATCGGGGCCCGCTGCGCCATCGGGGCCGAGGTGTCCCTCGCCGCCGGGTTCCCCGCCCAGACCTTCCCCGACGTCTGCGACCCGGTGATCACCATCGGCGACCGGTGCTCGATCGGCCGCGGCGGCTTCGTGGTCGGGCTGTCCTCCATCGTCCTCGAGGACGACGTCACCATCGCCCCGAACGTCTACATCACCGACCACAACCACACCTACACCGACCTGTGGCTGCCGATCGGGCAGCAGTGGCCCGAGCAGGCCGACGTCCGCATCGGCGAGGGCTGCTGGCTCGGCACCGGGGTGATCGTCCTGCCCGGTACCACCATCGGCCGCCACGTCACCGTGGCCGGCGGCGCGGTGGTGCGCGGCGACATCCCTCCTTACAGCGTGATCGCCGGCACGCCGGCCCGGGTCGTGCGCCAGTGGAGCGAGGCCGACGGGTGGGTGCCGCCCCTGGCCCACTCGCTGGACGTGCCCCCCGGCTGGCCGGTCGGCGTCCCGCCCACCAGCTGACCGGGGCCCCGGCTCGCTCGCCCCGCCCGCTCAGCCGGCGAGCTCGGCGGTGACGGCGGGGGCCAGCAGCTCGGCCAGCCCGGCGGTGACGGCGTCGAGCTGGTCGGCGGTGCGCCGGTACACGTCGAGGGGCTCACCGACCGGGTCGGCCACCTCGTCGGCATAGCGCCCCACGGCCCGACCCGACGGGCGGGCGGCGGCCACGGCGTCGGTCCAGGCCCGCAACGGGCGACCCGGCCGCGCCGGGCCCACGGACCGCCCCAGGCGGACCACCTCACCGATCACGAACGTCCGGTCCACCGCGGTGGGGTCGTGGATCAGCACGCCGCTCACGTGGTCACGGGTCATGCCCAACACGAGGTCGGCCCCGACGACGAGGCCGGCGTCGAGGCGGCGGCTCTCGTGGCCCGACAGGTCGAGGCCCCGCTCGGCCATGACGGCCACGGAGTTGGCGGTGGCCGGTCCGCCCCAGCCGAGGGTGCCCGCCGAGTGCACCCGGGCGCTCACCCCGGCGGCGCCGAGATGGTGGGCGAGCAGCACCATCGCCATCGGCGAACGGCAGGTGTTCCCCGAGCAGACCATCAACACGTCGATGGCTGCGACCGGGCTCACCCCTCCATCACCGGGCTGATGGTGAGCGCCGTCTCGGTCTCCACGAGATCGTCGGCCGCCGAGCGCGCCTCGGCGGTGACGGGGGGACGCTGGGAGATCACGAAGCGCACCACCACCACCGAGGCGAACGAGACGACCGCGGCGATCGCGTAGTACCAGCCGAAGCCGCCGAGGGCGGTGGCGGTGACGGCGATGCTGATGCCGGCCGCCCCGCCGAGCTGGGACGTCATCCGCATGGTGGCCATGCCGACCCCGAAGAACTCGGGCTGCAGGGCGTTGCCGGCGGCCGACGCCGTGGCCGGGCGCATCATCCCGTGGGACAGGCCCATGACCACGAGGCCGAGGACGAAGACGACGAGGTCCTCGAGGACGAAGCCGGCCAGGAACAGGCCCATGGCGGCGGTCATGGCGACCGCGCCGATGGTGCCCGCCGCCCGCTCCCCGAGGCGGACCGCGACCCGCCCCCCGACCGGCGACCCGACGGCCATCCCCAACGGCAGCGGGAGCATCAGGAACGACGTCGACACCACCGAGGTGTCGAACACCTCGGTGAGCAGCAGCGGCGCGGCGAAGAAGGCGCCGTTGCCGGCCACGATCGACAGGACCTCGGCGCCCACCGGGGCGTTGAACTGCCGCGACCGGAACAACCCCGGGGGCAGCAACGGGTCGGTGGCGCGGCGCTCGGCGCGCACGAACACGGCGAGGGCGACGGGGAACACCAACGCCGCCACCAGGATCGACGGGTGCGTCCACCCCCAGGCGGCGGCGCGGTCGAAGAAGAACAGCACCGAGCCGCTGGCCACCATGAGGCTCACCCCGCCGAGCACGTCGAAGCGCACCCGCTCGGCCAGCGGCGTCTCGCGCAGCCACCGCCGACACATGGGGAAGAACGCCGCCGCCAACAGCATCTGCATGACGAACACCCCCCGCCACCCGAGGGCGGCGACGAGCGGGCCGCCGAACATCAGGCCGAGCGCCGGCGAGAACGCGGTGACCCCGGACCACGCGCCGAGCGCCCGGGGCCGGTCCTTCGGCTCGAAGGCCGCCATGATCAGGGCGATGGCGGTGGGCACCGTGGCCACGCCGGCGGTCTGGCTGAGCGTGCGGAAGAGGATGAGCGACCAGGCGTCCCACGCCAGAGCGGTCATCCCTGCCGTGACGACGCTCAGGCCCAGGCCCCACAGGAACACCCGGCGGTGGCCGTGGAGGTCGCCGAGCCGGCCGAAGGTGGGCAACAGCACCGACGAGACCAGCAACGGGAGCGTGATGACCCACGCCAGGGTGGTGGCGTCGGTGTCGAGCGACGCGGCGATGGTGGGCAGGGCGGCGATCAGGATGACCGAGGGCCACGCCGTGACGAAGATGCCCATGAGCGTCGACCACAGGGTTCGGCGCTGCTGGCGGACGTCCACCCGGGCAGTGTAGGGCACCATCCCCTAACGCGCATTTGGTCGGCCGGGACGCTCCCGCTCGGCGTGGCCGACACCCCCGTCGACCTGGGACACTGCCCGGATGTCCTCGTCGCCTCCCCCTGCCGGGCAGCCCGCGCCGACCAGCACCGCCGGGCCTCCCGGACCCCCGAGCGTCCTCGTCGTGGGCACCACGGCCGCCGCGCACGGCCTGGTCGAACGGCTCTCGGCCCGAGGGTCCGACGTCGCCCACGTCGACCCCTGCACCGCCGTCAGCCCCGCGGCGGCCATCGACCTCGCCGTCGACCACCTCGGCGCCCCGGCCACCCTGGTGCTCGCCCACCTCGACCCGGCGGCGGCGGTCGCCGCGCCCCTCGTCACGCTCGACGAGGCGACGTGGGACGCCGCCGGTGAGCGCTCCATCCGCCTCGCCCTCCAGGTGCTCCAGGAGGCCCACCGCCACCTCCCCGACGGCGGGCACCTCGTGGTGGTCCTGCCGTCGGCGGCCACGATCGGCGTTCCGGGGCTCGTGGCGCTGTGCACCGCCGTCGAGGCGATCCGCGTGATGGCCAAGGTGGCGGCCCGACGCTGGGGGGCCCGGGGGATCACGGTCAACGTGGTGCTCGTCCCGCTGGCCGACTTCCTCGGCGACGCCGCCCCCGCGGGCGCCGCCGTCCCGTCGCTCGGCGCGGCCTCCCTGCCCGACCGCGACGCCCTCGACGACGCCACCGCCCTCGTGGCGCTGCTGTCCGGACCGGACGGCCGGGCGCTGACCGGCGCCACGCTGGGTGCCGACGGGGGGACGGTGATGCTGCCGTGAGCACCCGACACCCGAGCCCCACCGAGCTCGGCATCGACGGCCTGCTGGAGGGCCGCGTCGTCCTCGTCACCGGGGCCGCCGCCGGCGTGGGCCGCGGCGTGGCCCTCGCCGCCGCCGCCGCCGGCGCGGTGGTCGGCCTCGGCGTGCGCCGGCCCGAGACCGGCGAGGCGGTGGCCGCCGAGATCGCCGCCCTGGGTGGTCCGCCGGCGACGGTGCTGCGCGGCGACGTCACCAACCCCGCCCTCGTGACGGCGTCGGTCGAGGAGCTCGTGGCCGCCCACGGCCGGCTCGACGCGGTGGTGCACAACGCCACCAGCAACCGCTCCAGCGAACCGGTCGAGCTCGAGACCGCCGACCTCGACCTGTGGGACGAGCACGCCTCGGTGGCCCTCACCGCGTCGTACCGGCTCGCAGTGGCCGCCCACCCGCACCTGAAGGCCGCGGGCGGGAGCTACGTGATCATGGTGTCCCCGGCCGGCATCGACGCCTCCGCTCCGCTCGGCTTCTACAGCACCGTCAAGGCCGGTCAGCGCGGCTTCGTGAAGGCCCTGGCCCGCGAGTGGGGACCCGACGGGATCAGGGTGAACGGCGTGGCGCCGCTCGCCGTCACCCCGGCCCTCGAGAACCGCTTCGAGGTCGACCCGTCCATGCACGACCGCCTCCGGGCCCTGATCCCCCTCGGGTGGTTCGGCGACCCGGCCGCCGACATCGGCCCGCCCACGGTCGTGCTGTGCAGCGACGCGGCGCGCTACGTCACCGGCCAGACCCTGGTCGTCAGCGGCGGACGCTTCACCGCCCTGTGAGCCGCCCCTCCCCCGGGCTCGGCCCTCTAGGCTCGGCGCCGTGGGGAGCACCGCAGCGGCCACCGGGGGTGGCCGGGACGTCGACGCGACCGAGGTCGCGACCTCGGAGCGGCGCGCCGAGATCCTCGCCGTCGCCGCGGACATCTTCGCCCGCAAGGGCTACGTGAACGCCACGGTCCGCGAGATCGCCGACGCCAGCGGGATCCTGGCCGGGAGCCTGTACCACCACTTCGACTCCAAGGAGGCCATGGTCGACGAGATCCTGTCGACCTTCCTCACCGGGCTGGTGGCGCGCTACGAGGCGGTCATCGACGCCGGCGACGACCCGGAGACGACGCTCACCAACCTGGTGCACGTCCTGTTCGAGGGACTCACCGAGAACCGGGCGGCCATCACGCTGTCGCACAACGACAGCTACTACCTGCGCCAGATCCCCCGCTTCGCCTACCTCGAGGAGACCGGCCGGAAGGTCGAGCGGCTCTGGGTGGAGGTGCTGCGCGAGGGCGTCGGGTCCGGGGCGTTCCGGGCCGACGTCGACCCCGCGCTGGTGTGGGTCTTCATCAAGGGCGCGGCGTGGGCCGCCGTGCAGTACGTGAGCGACGGAGGGCCCACCGCGGGCGCGGCGATCGCCGACACCCACCTCGCCGTGCTGCTCGACGGGGTCCGGGCCTGATGCAGGAATCCTGAATTCACTTGCCTACAATTGCCGGGTGACGACCGACCCCCGCTCCCCCTGCATCATCGGCGTGGCCCAGCACACCTGGCGCCACGAGCCCGCCCCGGAGCCGCTCGACATGTGGGCCCGGATGGCCCGCTCGGCCGACGGCGACACCGGTGCGCGGTCCGTGCTCGACGCCGTCGACGACCTCTCGGTCGTGCACTGCGCCACCTGGGACTACGACGACCCACCCGAACGCCTCGCCGAGCGGATCGGTCTCGGGCCCGGTCACCGCACCCTGTCGATCCTGGCCGGGACCTCCCACCAGAGGATGATCGACGCCGCCGCCGAACGTCTCGTCGCCGGCGAGTCGAGCGTGGCCCTGGTGGCCGGCGGCGAGGCCCTCGCCACCAAGAAGCGCCTCGAGAAGGGCGGCGAACCCCTGCCGTTCTCGTTCCCCCACCCGAACCCGGTGTTCCCGGTGCGCTTCGACGAGTGGTTCCTGCCCACCGACGCCGCCCACGGCATCATGCCGGCCTGGCTCACCTTCGCGCTGTTCGAGAGCGGGCGACGCGCCGGCCACGGCACCGAGCCCGACGCCTACCGGCGGTCGCTGGGCGAGCTGCTCGCCCGCATGAGCGAGGTCGCCGCCACCCACCCCGGCGCATGGTTCCCCGAGGCCCGCACCGCCGACGAGATCCTCACGCCCACGCCCGCCAACCGGGTGGTGGCCTGGCCGTACACGAAGCTCATGACGGCCTTCCCCGACGTCGACATGGCGTCGGCCACCCTGCTCACCACCCACGCCGAGGCCGACCGCCTGGGTGTGCCCCCGGAGCGCCGTGTCTACCTGCGGGGCTGGGCCTTCGCCCGCGACGCGGTGTACGTCGCGTCGCACCCGGAGATGGGCGGTTCGCCGGCCATGCGGGCGGCGTCCGCCGAAGCCCTGGCCTGTGCGGGGATCACCGCCGCCGACCTCACCCGCATCGACCTGTACGGCTGCTTCACCAGCGCCATCGGCTTCGCCATGGACGCCCTCGGCCTCCCCGTCGACGGGCCGGTGGCCCCCACGCTGCTGGGCGGGCTGCCGTCGTTCGGCGGGCCGAGCTCCAACTACACCGGTCACGCGGTGGCCACCATGGTCGACACGCTCCGCGCCGACGGCGGGGGGTTCGGCCTGGTCAGCGGCGTGGGCATGCACATGACCAAGCACGTCTACGCGGTGTACGGCACCGAGCCCGGCGAGGTCCGCCTCCCGGCCGAGGACCTCCCCGATCGGATCGCCACCACCCACCCGCCGCTGCCGGTCGTGGCGCACGCCGACGGCGTCGCGACGATCGCCGCCTACACGGTGGTCCACGACGCCGACGGACCCACCCACGCCGTCGCGGTGTGCACGCTGCCCGACGGCAGCCGGGCCTACGCCCTGGCCCGCGACGCCGCGCTGCTCGGTGAGCTCGAGGAGGGCGAGTGGGTCGACGCCAAGGTGACCCTGCGCCCCGACGGCGACGTCAACCTCTTCACCCCGGCCTGACCGGCAGGGGCCGGCTCGCTCAGCCCCCCGTGAGGCGGGCGCGCAGCTCCTGGTTGTGCACGAACACGGGGAGCTCATCGGCGTCGTTGACGGCGGGTCGCACCGACGTGCCCCCGTCGACGCACAGGCACTGGCCGGTCACGTAGCCGGCGAGCTCGGACATGAGGAACAGGGTGGCCGCCGCGATGTCGTCGGCGGTGCCCCGCCGCCGCATGGGGATGACGAGCAGGTCGTCGCCGTCGGTGTCACCGGGGGCGCGCTGCGCGGCGCTCTTGGGTGTGGCGATGGACCCGGGGGCGACGGCGTTGACCCGGATGCCGTGGCGGCCCCACTCGACGGCGAGGGTGCGGGTGAGCGACAGCACGGCCGCCTTGGCCGCCCCGTAGGCGGCCATGTACGGCGCGGCGTTCAGGGCCGACACGGTGGCGATGTGGACGATGGCCCCGCCCTGCCCCTGCTCGACCAGCCGGCGGCCGATCGCCCGGGTGGCGTTGACGGTGACGCCCAGGTTGAGGGCCATCACGTCGTCGAAGGCGGGGTCGTCGCTGGCGAACGGCGCCCACTGCGGCGGCCACATACCGCCGGCGGCCTGCACCCCGCCGCGCAGCGGCGCGAGCTCGTCGGCGCGCTCGACGGCGGCGGCGACCGCGTCACGGTCCTTGCCGTCGGCCACGATCCCGAGGTGGTCGACCCCGGCGGCGGCCAACTGGTCGGTGGCGATGCGGAGCTTGTCGGCGTCGACGTCGACGGCCACCACCCCCGCACCCGCGTTCCCGAGGTGGCGGCAGATGGCCGTGCCGATGCCGCCACCGCCCGCGCCGACCACCACCACCGACGAGCCCGCGAGGCCCCAGATGTCTGTCATTGCGAGGACCCTAGAACGCCGAACACGGTCAGACGGGCGGCGAGGGGAAGCGCCAGCGACCGAGCCGCACCGCGTCCCGACGAGGCGCAGCCGAGGAGGGCGCCATCGTCACTGTCGCTGCCAACCGCCGGCGGCCCACGTGCCGCCGTCGACGTGGATGGTGGACCCGGTCACGAGCCGGGAGAGGTCGCTGGCGAGGTACAGCGCCGCCGCCGCCGAGTCCTCCGGGGTGCCGAAGAACCCGACCGGTGGGGTGTAGGCGGGCATGAACTCGGGCTCGCTGGCGAGCATCGCCGCCCGGGCCTCCTTCTCGCCCTCGCTGGGCTGGGCGTCGGAGGCGATGTTGTTGACGCGGATGCGCCGCCCGCCGAGCTCGAGGGCCAGGGACTTCGAGAGGCTCGACACGGCCGTCTTCATGGCGGCGTACACGGCGAACCCCGGGCCGGCCTGGTGGGCCTCGACCGAGGTGAGGTTGATGATCGAGCCGCCGTCGGGCATGTGGGGCACCACGGTGCGGATGAAGTGAGTGACCTGGGTGAAGTTCTCGGCGATCAGCGACGCCTCCCCCTTGGCCGACACGTCGAGGAACGGGCTCACGAACGTGCCCCCGGCGTTGTTGACCAGCACGTCGATCTTCCCGAGCTGCTCGACGGCGCCGGCGACGTAGGTGTCCACCGCGGCGCTGTCGCGCACGTCGAGCACGCCGGTGTGCACCGTCGCCCCCGCCGCCTCGGCCGCCGCCGCGGTGGCCGCCAGCCCCTCGGCGTCCCGATCGCACAGCGACAGGGTGGCGCCGCACCGGGCGAACAGCCGGGCGGTGGCCGCCCCGATGCCGACCGCGGCGCCGGTCACGAGGGCCACGCGGTCGGTGAGCAGGATCGAGTTCCGGTCGAAGAGATCGTCCATCGGGCCAGACTAAGCCGATGCGTCTCGCCGTCTGGCCCCTCGCCCAGCAGCCGTGGGCGGACGTGCTGGGCGCAGCGGTCCACGCCGATGCCACCGGGTGGGACGGGGTGTACGTGGCCGACCACTTCATGGGCGACGGGCACCGGTTCGGACCCGTCGAGGGCCCGACGTGGGAGGCCACCGCGGCCGTCGCGGCGCTGGCCGCCGTCACGAGCCGGGTGCGGGTCGGGCCGCTGGTGCTGGGCGCGACCTACCGGCACCCGGCGGTGGTGGCCCGGTGGGCCGCCACGGTCGACCACGTGAGCGGCGGCCGCCTCGTCCTCGGCCTCGGCGCCGGGTGGCAGGCCAACGAGCACGAGCAGTACGGCATCGCGCTGCCCTCCCCGGGGCACCGCGTCCGGCTGCTCGACGAGACGTGCGCGGCGATCCGGGGGCTCCTCGACCGGCCGCGCACCACGCTGCACGGCGTCACGGTGCACCTCACCGACGCGATCGCCGAGCCGAAGCCCGTCCAGCCCCGGTTGCCGCTGCTGGTGGGCGCGAAGGGGGATCGGATGCTGGAGGTGGTGGCCCGCCACGCCGACGTGTGGAACCTCTGGGCGCTGCCCGGACCGCTCGCCGAGCGCTCGGCCGTGCTGGACCGCCGCAGCGAGGAGCTCGGCCGGGACCCCGCCGAGATCGAGCGGAGCGTGCAGGCCCTCGTCCTCCTCACCGACGACGCGACCGAGGCGAGGGCGTTCGTCGACCGGCACGCCCCCCGGGCGGCCTTCGCCGGTCCGCCGGAGGCGTTCGCCGAGCTCGTGGGCGCGTGGCACGACGCCGGCGTCGCCGAGGTCGTCGTCCCCGACCTCCACCTGGGCCGCGGCAACCAGCGGGCCGACGCCCTCGCCGCGCTGCGCACGGCGGTCGCCGAGGTTCTCCCGGCAGCCCCTGGGCCGTGACGAGGAGGGCGACAGGCGTCAGCTCGGGACCGACGGGCGGGCGGGCACTTCAGCCGGCTGGGGTGCCCGCCACGACCGCTTGGTGGCCCACACGCCCCAGGCGGCGAGCCCCAGGGGGATCTCGGCGAGGTAGGTGAACCCGCGGAAGAGGAACACCGCCGCCGCGGCGGCCGCGTCGCCGCCACCGAAGCCGATCAGGGCGGCCACCGCCCCGGCCTCCACGAACCCCACGCCGCTGGGGGTCAGCGGGATGGTCTCGAGCAGCCGGGCGAAGGCGAAGGCGGCGAACACCTCCACCCACCCGAGCTCCTCGGTCCCGATGCCGATGGCCCGCACGCACGCCAGGAGCAACAGGAACTGACCGAGGTTGTAGCCGAGCATCCACAAGCTGATCCGCCACCACCGGGTGCGCAGCAACCCGATGCTGCGGCGCCGGAACGAGCACACCGCGCCCACCATGTCGGGTGCCGACGACCGTCGCACCCACCGGGCCAGCGGCGTGACGACCCGCTGGGCGACGGCGCCGACGGCCGCGGCGAGCGACTCGCTGCGCAGCACCAGCGAGAGCACCACGACGGCGACGGTGAGCGCAGCGAGGCCGAGGAGGGTGGGCGCCAGCAGCTCGGCGGTCGATCGCCCCGTGACCACCAACAGGACCAGGGCCACGACCGGGAGGGCGAGCTTGGTGAGCACGTTCCAGATCCCCGACACGAGGATCGACAGCGTGATGGCGCTCACGCGGAAGCCCCACGACATCTCGACGCCATACGTCGCCCCAACGCCGACCGCCCCGCCGAAGGGCACCACGTTGGACACGGCGCTGCCGGCGAAGTTCACCGTGAGGGCCTGGGGGTGGCTGAGCCCGGGCAGCGTGGTGGTGAGCACCCCCGTGTAGAGCACCATGCTGAACATCCACAGCGAGGCCAGGCCGGCGACCTGGAGCCAGTCGAGCTTCTGGATCTCGCGCCAGATCTCGGAGTAGTGGGCGTCGGTCACCGCCGGCACGACGAAGGCGAACAGCACCCCGACGATGGCGAGCGACACCGTCGCCTCGAGCACCCGGCGCCCGGGGCTCTTGCGGTGCAGCTCGTTCTCGACCACCGCCCGCAGGTCGGCAGGGTCGTCGACGAGTTCGTCGACAGGGCAGTCGACAGGTTCGTCGACAGGTTCGTCGGGCCGGTCGGGCGGCGGACCCTCGCCGCTCGGGTCGTCGGCGGCCCCGGAGGTCATCGGCCCACGTTCGACAGGCCCGCGAGCAGGTCGGTCGAGCGCGGCTCGGTGGGTGCGCCGGGACGGGTGAACCACTCCGTGCCGAAGGCCGACGCGTACACGTCGTCGGGGAGGTCGAGGAACACCGCCAGGGTCCGCACGGTGTCGGGGGCACCGGTGGCCTGGCTGGCGTGGGCCCGCATGGAGGCCCGCTTGGCGTCGAGCCAGCCGGTGACGTCGACGGCGTGGGTGATCCGGTCGGCGGGGGTGTACCAGGCCGACACGTCCGGGGGGACGAAGCCGTCGGGCACGGCCAGGCCCATCGACTCGGCCAGCGCCACGCCCCCGGCCAGGAAGTCGCGGTCGACGGTCGCCTCGTAGCGCACCACCCCCGTCGCGTCGGCGGCCAGGCACGCCACCTCGTGGACGCGCCGGTGGTCGGGGTGGCCGTACCCGCCGTTGGCGTCGTCGGCGAGGAGGACGTCGGCGCGCTCCTCGACGAGCAGCGCCGCCAGGCGGTGGGCCACGTCGTGCCGGTCGGCGGCGCACAGCGACCGCGACGGCCAGGTCCCGTCGGCGGCCGGGGCGTGCCCCGAGTCGAGCAGGTCGAGGAACTCGAGGCGGGCCACGCCGAGGGCCCGGGCCGACGCCTCGGCCTCGGCGGAGCGGCGACCCCCGAGCGCTTCGCCCTCGGCGAGGACGTCCGCCCCGACGTCGCCGCGTTCACCCCTCGTGGCCAGGACCAGGACGGTGCGATGCCCCTCGGCGGCGGCCCGGGCGAGGGTGCCGGCGGTGAGGAGGGCCTCGTCGTCGGGATGGGCGTGGAACGCCACGATGGTCCTCCGGGTCACCCGGGCATTCTGGCAGTTGCACCCCCAAGGCCCCGTCGGACCGCCGGCCCGGTCGCGGGCACGGGGAG
Source organism: Acidimicrobiales bacterium (assembly GCA_025455885.1). Taxonomy (NCBI): domain Bacteria; kingdom Bacillati; phylum Actinomycetota; class Acidimicrobiia; order Acidimicrobiales; species Acidimicrobiales bacterium. The sequence continues at coordinate 140,829 of JALOLR010000011.1, read as the reverse complement.
GAGACGAGGGAGCACGAGGGGGGACGACGGGGCACGGGAGGTCCGGGGCTACGGTGACGCCCTGCGTGGCCCCGATCAGGGAGGTCGGCCATGACCGACGCCGACACCTCGACGGACGCCCCCGAGCCGGCCACCGGGCCGCTGCGCGTCGGCATCGTCTCGGACTGCTACGTGCCCCGCCTCGGGGGCATAGAGATGCAGGCCCACGACCTCGCGAGGAACCTGACAGCGGCCGGTCACGAGGTCGTCGTGGTGACCCCCACCGCGGGCCCCGACGTCGTCGACGGCGTGCGGGTGCGGCGCATGGACGTCCCGCTGCTGCCCTTCGACGTTCCGTTCCTGCCGTCCACGTTCCGCCTCGCCACCGACCTCCTCGTCGAGGAGCGGGTCGACGTCGCCCACTTCCACGGCGGCCTCGCGTCCCCGATGGCCTACCTGGCCGCCCGCCGGGCCCAGGCCATCGGTATCCCGACGGTGATCACCGTGCACTGCATGTGGAGCTACGCCGCCCCGGCCTTCGCGGGCCTCGACCGACTGGCCCACTGGTCGCAGTGGCCGGTGGTCCTGTCGGCGGTGAGCGACGTGGCCGCCGAACCGATCCGGCGCATCGCCGGACCGGGGCGACCGGTGGTGGTGCTGCCCAACGGCATCGACGACGAGGCCTGGCGCGTCGAGCCCGTCGAACGTGACCCGACGACGGTGACCCTCGTCTCGGTGATGCGCCTGGCCCCCCGCAAGCGCCCGCTGCAGATGCTGAGGATGGTGGGCCGCGTGCACGCCGCGCTGCCCCCCGGACGACGGCTCCGGGTCATCGTCATCGGTGACGGCCCGGAACGCCCGCAGCTCGAGAAGTACCTCCGCACCAACGGCCTCAGCGAGGTCGTCGACCTGATCGGCCGCCGCACCCGCGAGGAGATCCGCGGCTACTTCGCCCGCAGCGACGTCTTCGTCGCGCCCGCCAACCTGGAGTCGTTCGGGATCGCCGCGCTCGAGGCCCGCTGTGCCGGCCTGCCCGTCGTGGCGAAGGCCCGCACCGGCATCCGCGAGTTCGTCACGCACGAGAAGGAGGGACTGCTCGCCAGGGACGACGCCGAGATGGTCCGCGAGCTGATCCGGATCGTGGTCGACGACGACCTGCGCCGGACCATCACGACCCACAACCGCAGCGAGGCCTCGCCGGTGGACTGGTCGGTCGTGGTGGGCCGGAACGTGGCGAGCTACCGGGCGGCGATCGAGCTCATGGCGCGACGGCCGGCCGGCGGCGGCCGGCCCGGGTGACGACCCTCGCCGCGCCGTAGCCGATCACGAAGATGGCCAGGCCTCCCACCGCGTCGAGGAGGTAGTGGTTGCCGGTGATGACCACCACGTAGATCGTCGTCGCCGGGTAGAGCACGGCGAGGCTCTTGGCCCACCACGACCGCACGCGGGGGAGGAACACCCACATCCCCCAGAACGCCCAGCCGCAGTGCAGCGACGGCATCGCCGCGAACTGGTTGGAGATGGTCTGCATGGCCGAGGAGTCGAACGACCACAGCGTCGGATAGGCCACCATGGTGTCGACGAAGCCGAAGGCCCGGCCGTCGCCCATCGTGTCGAGCAGGCGGGGGGGCATGAGCGGGAAGGTGGCGAAGCCGACGAGGCCGAGCAGCGTGCCGATGAGCAGCGTGTTGCGCCACAGGGGGTAGTCGTCGGGGAAGCGGCGGTACAGGAACAACAGGCCGGCCATGGTGACGACCATGTAGGCGGCGCCGTAGTAGTAGTTGGACACCACGATCAGCGGTCGGAACTCGAGGGCCCAGTCCTGGAGGGCCTGCTCGTGCCACAGCCAGAGGCCCTGTTGCCAGTCGATGATCCGCATGGCGTTGGCGTAGGCCGCCTCGGCGTTCGACTTCGAGACGTTGCGAACGGTCTCGTACGCGAGGTAGACGGCCCCCACGATCACCAGCTCGCGCCACCACAACAGCACCGACCCGTCGCCGAGGTCACGGCGCCGCCAACCCGCCCACACCGTGGAACGTGCCGCCGGCGGAACCACACCGGGGGCGACGTCGTCCACGGTCAGCCCGCCTCGACCTTGAACAGGCCCTCGCCCGCGGAGAGCACGTACAGCTCGCCATCGACCCCTTGACCGAAGCTGACCAGGGCCTGGTCGGGGAGCACCGCCCCCAGGGCGCGGTCGTCGAGCACGACGCCGTCTCGCACCAGGAGCCCCCGGATCTCACCCACGCAGTAGTCACCGTAGAGGTAGACGCCCTGGAGCGCGGGAATGGCCGTACCCCGGTACACGTAGCCACCGGTCACCGAGCAGTTGCCGTCGCGGTGGTCGTAGGTGTGGATCGGGTCGACGAGGCCCTCGGGAGGCGTCCCGTCGCGGAACGGCCGGTCGCCCTCCCGCCAGTTCCAGCCGAGGTTCACCCCGAGCCCGGCGCCGTCCGGGGCGGCCAGCAGGTTGACCTCCTCGATCTCGTTCTGCCCGACGTCGGCCACCCACAGATCACCGGTGGCGCGGTCGAAGCTGAAGCGCCACGGGTTGCGGGCGCCGTAGAGGTAGATCTCGGGCCGCCCGCCTCCGGCTGCGAACGGGTTGTCGGCCGGCACGGCGTAGGCCCGGTCCGCGGTCGGTGCGCTGGGGTCGATGCGCAGGATCTTGCCGAGCAGCTCGTCGGTGTCCTGGCCGTTGTCGCCGGGATCGCCGGACCCACCGCCGTCGCCCACCCCGGCGTAGAGGAAGCCGTCGGGCCCGAGGACCAGCTGGCCCCCGTTGTGGTTGGCGAACTCGCGATGGGGGACGGTGAGCAGCACCCGTCGGCTGCCGGCGTCGATGGTGGCACCGCCGTCGGCCGCGATCACCGCGTACTCGGCGATCACCACGTCGCCGGTCGGGTCGGTGTGGTACAGGTACACCGAGTCGGCGGTCTCGTCGAAGGCGATGCCGAGCAGCCCCTGCTCGCCACGGGCCCGGGTGAGGTCGCCCAGATCGAGCAGCGGGTCGGGATCGAGGTCGTAGCGGTCCGATCCCCCGGGCTCGACGGTGCGGACCACCCGCCGGACGGTGCCGTCCTGCTCGGTGATCCAGAGCTCGCCGCCGTCGGGGCGGGCCGCCAGGGCGGTCGGCTGGTCCAGGTCCACGAGCGGGGTCAGCACGACGTCGGCCTCGATGGCGTCGGGCCCCGCACCGGCAGGACCGCTGTCGGGAGGGCCGCTCGGCAGCCCCGTCGACGGCGCCGGCACGGCCGGTTCGGCGCCGTCACCGCCGTCGGACCCCCCGCACGCGCCGAGCAGGAGAGCGGCGACGACCGCCACGGCGACGACCCCTCCCCCGCGCCGCCGGTGCCCGGCGCGGCGGGAGAAGGTCGGAGGCGGGGACAGGAGGTGACCGTCGGGCGTCGTCGCGTCTGGCGTCATGGCGTCTGGAGGGTACCGGCGCCGCCCGGGGGACCGGCGGCGGCGGGCGCTCGCCGTCTGTCACCGCCCGCAGCCCGGAGGTACGCTGCTTCGTCCGTCGCGCACAGAGTTGGTACCCCCACCCGTGAAGACCCATCCGGCCGAAACGAGCCCCTCCGGCGAGTCCGGCCCGCCCACCGGCGGCCTGCTCGGCGCCGTGTTCGGCAAGGTCCGGACGAAGGGCCCCCGCTACGTGATGGTGTCGGTGGTCAACGTCGTCATCGGCGCCGGCCTGTTGTTCGTGCTCCAACGCTGGATGCGCCCCACCTTCGCCAACATCGTGTCGGTGGGCATCGGCGCCGTCCCCGCCTTCTACATGAGCAGGGCCTGGGTGTGGGGCAAGCGGGGGCGCTCCCACCTGAAGAAGGAGATCCTGCCGTTCTGGATCTTCACGTTCTCGGGGCTCGTCATGTCGACCGCGGTCATCGCCTACGTCGACGACCACACCAGCAACCGGGTGGCCATCCTCGCCGCCCAGCTCGCGACGTTCGGCGTGCTGTGGGTGCTGCGCTTCTTCCTCCTCGACAAGCTCTTCCACGTGGAGATCTACGAGGACGACACCCCCGACGAGGACTGAGCCCGGTGGACCCCCGGCACCGCGACGCCGCCGAGCAGGCCCGCGGCTTCATGCCTCCCGACGAAGGCCTCGCGCTGCACGACGCCGCCATCACGGTCCCCCGGGGCGGGTCGCCGATCCTCGAGATCGGCAGCTACTGCGGCAAGTCGTCGATCTACCTCGGATCGGCCGCCCGGGCACGCGACGTGGTCGTCTTCGCGCTCGACCACCACCGCGGCTCGGAGGAGAACCAGCCGGGGTGGGAGTGGCACGAACCGGACCTCGTCGACCCCGAGGTGGGCCGCATCGACACCCTCCCCCGCTTTCGACGCACCGTGCACGACGCCGGCCTCGAACCGGTGGTGGTGGCGCTCGTGGGCGACTCGCCGACCGTCGGGCGCCACTGGCGCACACCGCTGTCGCTGCTGTTCATCGACGGGGGCCACGGCACCGAGCCGGCCCACCGCGACTACGAGCTGTGGACACCGTGGGTGGAGCCGGGTGGCCTGCTGGCCATCCACGACGTGTTCCCCGACCCGGCCGACGGCGGCCGCCCGCCGTTCGAGATCTACTGCCGGGCCCTCGACTCACAGCAGTTCACCGACGTCTCGGCCACCGGCTCGCTACGGGTCCTGCGCCGCACCGCCTGACGACATCGGGTCGGCCTCGTCGGGGACGAGCGCCAGGTTGGCGCTCATCCGGTCGGAGGTCAGTCGGGCGCGGGCCCCTTCGGTGAGGGCGTCCGGCTCGAGCGACCGGAGCACCCGGGCGGCGTGGGCGGCCAGGTCGGCCCGGCCCGCCCACCACCCCGACACCAGCAGGTCGTCGTGGAGCGCCACGACCTGTTCGTCGTCGAGGGCCACCGTGCCGGCCCGCCACGCCTCGTCGACCGCCAACGCATGGCCGACGGCGCGGTCGTGCAGCTCGCGACCCCGGCAGTCGGCCAGCAGCCGCAGCCGATGCCACACGGCGTCGTGCAGCCCGTCGAGGTTGGCGACCAGCGCCTCCCACGGGCCGTACGACAGGGCGAAGCGGTCGCGGTGACCGGCCACCACTGCGCCGAGCCCCGCCTCTTCGACGGTGGGCCATCCCGACCCGACGCACCGGCCCAGCTCGGCGTCGACCCAGCCCACCAGGTCGGCGAGATCGACCCGGGGCACGCCGAGCAGCCCGCCCGCCACGCGCGAGAAGGGGTTGTCGCGGTAGTAGGCGACGGGATCGGCGACCTCCTCGGCGGTGGTCTCCCACAGCACGTCGGCCCGGATGCCGGTGGTGGCGTCGGCCAACAGGTCGTCGAACGGGCGCGACGGGTGGGGCCGGGCGACGTGGCCGATGCCGATGTCGACCCACCAGAGCAGGTCGGCGTCGGCGGCGGGCCCGGCCGCCGACCGGTCGAGCAACCCCGGCTTCGACCAGCCGACGGCCAGGTAGGCCGGCGTGTCCTTGGCCGGGTTCGACGCCGTCGGGGCCCGGCGCCCGGCGGCGAACGCCTCGGTGGCCGCGTCGGCCAGCCCGGCCGCCGGGAGCTCGTCCCAGGGACAGGCCACGACCGTGGTCGGGGCGCCCGGGGCCAGCTCGGCCCGCCGTCGGGTCACCGCCTCGACGAGCTCGGGGCCGACGTGGGCCACGAGGTGGTGCCGGGTGCCGAGCACCGGGACCGCCAGTGCGAGGTACTGCTCGGTCGTACGGCGGGGTGCGGCGTCGATCGCCGCCAGGTCGACGAGGGCGGTCACGACGGCGACGTCGACCGGCGTCCCCACGTCGGCGGACCGCTCAGTCCGTGGGATCGGCCAGGGACTCGCTCTCGTCGACCTCGACCAGCGGCGGCAGGGCGTCGTGGTCGACGAACAGGGCCCACGCCGGGCTGGTGCGGCTCAACGCGTCGGCGGCGAGCACCACCGAGGCGTCGGTGTAGGTCGAGCGCTCGTCGGCCGGGAAGTGCACTGCGTCGGGCTGGACGATGCCGGTGAAGTAGTGCCCGTCGTCGTCACGGAGCGCCTGGGCCCACGAGAAGAGCTGGAGGGCCTGCTCGGCGTTGCCGAGGGACAGCTCGGCCATGAGGCACTCGCAGGTCTCGGCGGCGGTGATCCACGGCCGGTCGCTGACGCAGCGCACCCCCTGGCCCTCCATCACGAAGGTCGAGCGGCGGGCGTCGAGCCGGGAGCGACCGTCGGCGGGCGACAACACCCCGGCCAGCACCGGGTAGTACCAGTCCATCGCCCAGCGGGCCTTGGGGGCGAAGGCGTCAGGAGCGTCGCCTGCGCAGTGGCGCCGGATGACCGCGGCGAGGCGGGCGGCGCTCAGCTCCCAGTCGGGTCGTTCGTGGCCCAGCAGGTCGGCGAGGGCCACGGCACAGCGCAGGCTGTGGCAGATGCTCGACGAACCGGTGAGGAGCGCGAACGACCACGGGGTGCCGTCGGCGTGGCGCGCCCAGAGGATCTCGCCACGAGGGGTCTGGAGGTCGAGGACGAAGTCGATGCCGGCCTCGACGGTCGGCCACATCGCCTCGACGAAGCCGCGGTCGCGGTGCAGGAGCCAGTGGTGCCACACGCCGGCCGCCGGGTAGGCGATGGTGTTGGCGTCGAGCTTGTCCTGCTCGATGCCCTCGGCGAGGTAGTACTGGTGCCACGAGCCGTCGGGGCGCTGGATGTCGACGAGCCACTGGTAGGCCCGCTCGGCCTCGGAGCGCAGGCCGACGAGGTCGAGGGCCATCGCCGCCTCGACGTGGTTCCAGGGATCGGCGTGGCCGCCGGGGAACCACGGGATCATCCCGTTGGGGAGTTGCCAGTCGGCGATCGCCTCGCCGGTGGCCCGGGCCTGGGCGGCGCTCAGCATCCCGGGGACCTCGGGGACGGGGTGCTCAGGCATGGGCCATCGTCCGCACGGGCTTGGTGGCGTACACGACGAGCGACTTGCCGAGCACCGGGTTGAGCAGCCGCTCGGTCACCCGGGTCACCGACGGGGCGGCCACGATGTCCCACTCGAGCAGCCGGGCGTAGGCCCGCACGAGGGGGTTGGCGTCGTTGGTCGGACCCACGGCGCACCGCAGCCACCAGTACGGCGAGTGCAGCGCGTGGGCCAGGTGGGCCCCACCGGGCTCGAGGCCGGCGCCCTGCATCTTCCGGCGCACCTCGCCCTCGGTGTAGATGCGCACGTGGCCCCCCTCGACGTACGGGGCGTGGTACTCCTCGGAGAGCGCCCAGCAGACCCTCTCGGGGAACCAGGCCGGCACGGTGACCGCCATGGTGCCGCCGGGGCGCAGGACGCGGGTGAGCTCGTCGAGGGCGCGCAGGTCGTCGGCGACGTGCTCCATGACCTCGGAGGCGATGATCCGGTCGAAGGAGCCGTCGGCGAAGGGGAGCCGGGTGGCGTCGCCGTTGACGGCGGTGGCCAGCATCTGCGGCGGGGCCTCGCCGGAGGCCTGCATGCCCTCGAAGACGCCGAGGGTCTCGACGAGCTCGGGCACCGCCATGTCGCACGCCACGACGCGGGCGCCGCGGCGCAACGCCTCGAAGGCGTGGCGACCGAAGCCGCAGCCGAGGTCGAGCAGGCGGTCGCCGGGCCGCAGGCCGAGGCGGTCGTAGTCGGCGGTCAGCATCAGCCCACGACCGGCGCCGGCGCGGCGACCGTGGGCGCGCCGCGCCGGTAGCGGGGCGCCGCGGCGGCGCCTCCCGGCCGGCGGTCCTGCACGTGGGCGGTCTCGGCCAGCAGGGCCCGGTAGTGCTCGACGGTGCCCACGGCCGTGTGCCGCCAGGTCCAGCGCTCGATGACGCGCCGTCGTCCGGCGGCGCCGATCCGATCGCGGAGGGCGGCGTCGTCGAGGGCGACGGCGATGGTGGCGGCGAGCGCCTCGGGGTCGCCGGGCGGGACCAGCAGGGCGGTGTCGTTGTCGTCGCCCACGACCTCGGGGAGCGCGCCCCCGGTGGTGGCGACGAGGGGGACGCCACAGGCCATGGCCTCGATGGCGGGGAGGGAGAACCCCTCGTACAGCGAGGGCACCACCGCGACCTGGGACTCGGAGTAGAGCTCGATGATCCGCTGCTCGGGGACGCCGGTGACGAAGGTGACGATGTCGCGCAGCCCGAGCTCGTCGATGATGCGGGCCGAGGTGCCGCCTTCCTTCAACCGCCCGATCACGACCAGCTCGACGTGGCGCTCGGTGCGCAGCTTGGCCAACGCCTCGAGCAGGTAGCGCAGCCCCTTCATCGTGACGTCGGCGCTGGCGGTGGTGATGAGCCGTCCGGGCACCCGCTCGACCCCCGGCAGAGGGCGGAAGAGCTCCTGGTCGACGCCGACCGGGACGACGTGGAGCCGGTCGAGCGGCACCCGGTGGTCGGCGTGGATGTCGGCGAGGGAGTTCTTCGACACCGTGATGAGTCGGGGCATCCGGGTCGCCACCCGGGTCTGCATCCTCGTGAAGCCGTACCAGCGGGCCTTCGAGAAGCGCTTCCACCGGCTCTCGGCGTGCTCCATCTCGAGGCGCCGATCGACGGTGATCGGGTGGTGGATGGTGGCCAGCACCGGCAGGCCGGCCCGCTCGATGGCCAACAACCCGTACCCGAGCGACTGGTTGTCCTGGACGATGTCGAAGTCGTTGACCCGGTGGCGCAGGTGCTGCCACGCCCGGACGCTGAAGGCGAGCGGCTCGGGGAAGCTGCCGCTCACGAAGGAGGCCACCTCGACGGCGTCGCCCCAGGTCGTGACCTCCCACGGGCCGGGCAGGCGCATGGGGAAGTGGTCGTTGTAGATGTCGAGGCTGGGCAGCTCGACCAGGGGGACCCGTTCGTCGAGGACCGGGAAGGGCTGGCCGCCGAGCACCTCCACCTCGTGACCCAGGTCGACGAGCGCCTTGGTGAGATGGCGCGTGTACACGCCCTGCCCGCCCACGTGGGGCTTGCCCCGGTAGCTGAGGAAGGCGATGCGCAGGGCCAGGTCACCGTCGGCGGCCAACGGGGACGCGCCGGGGGAGTGGGGTGACGAGGAGCGGACGGACATGAGCCGTCAAGTCTCGTTTGGCCCCCCGAGGCGGTCAAGCTGGCGACCTCGGCCTGTCAGACTCTGCGGCGTGCGAGCGGTGGTGCAGCGGGTGTCGGAGGCGTCGGTCACCGTCGGGGGCGAGGTGTCGGGCCGGATCGGCCAGGGACTGTGCGTCCTGGTCGGCGTGACCCACGACGACGGCCCGGACACGGCCTCCACGCTGGCCCGCAAGCTCTGGCGGCTGCGGCTGTTCCCCGATGCCGAGGGGCGGATGGACCGGTCTGCCGAGGACGTCGGTGCCGAGGTGCTGGTGATCTCGCAGTTCACCCTGTACGGCGACACCAGCCGGGGCCGTCGCCCCGGGTGGAGCGCGGCGGCCCCGGGGGCGGTCGCCGAGCCCCTGGTCGAGACGCTGGTGGTCGAGCTGACGGCCCTCGGTGCCCGAGTCGCCACGGGCCGCTTCGGGGCCGAGATGCAGGTCGCACTCGTGAACGACGGGCCCGTGACGGTCATCGTCGAGGTCTGAGTACCCGATCGCCAGCTCTGCCGTGCAGCCCTAGCGTGGGTGGGTGCTGAGGGCCCGAGGTGTGTCGAGGTCGTTCGGTGGCCAGACCGTGCTCGACGGGGTGGACCTCCAGGTCGATGCCCGCGACCGCGTGGGAGTGATCGGGCGGAACGGGGTGGGGAAGTCGACGCTCCTCCGGCTCCTCGCCGGGCTCGACCTCCCCGATGGCGGCGTCGTCGAACGGGCCCCTCGCCAGCTCACCGTCGGTCTGCTGCCCCAGGAGCCCGACGCACGCGCCGGGGAGACCCTGCTCGACTACCTGGCGCGCCGCACGGGCGTGGCGGCCGCCTCCGTGGAGTTGGACCGCTGCACCGAAGCCCTGACGGACGGGAGCAGCGAGGCCCTCGAGGCCTACGGAGACGCGCTCGAGCACTTCATCGCGCTCGGGGGCGCCGACCTCGAGGCGAGGGCTGCAGCGGTGGCCGAGCGCGTCGGCCTGCCCCGCAGGCGGCTCGCGCAGCACACGGTCACCCTCTCGGGTGGCGAGGCCGCCCGCACCGCCCTCGCCGCCATCCTCCTGTCCCAGGTCGACGTCTTGTTGCTCGACGAGCCCACCAACAACCTCGACTTCGCCGGGCTCGACCTCCTGGAGTCGTTCCTCGACGGCTTCGACGGAGCCGCCGTCGTGGTCTCGCACGATCGGGCGTTCCTCGACCGGGCGGTGCACCGCATCGTCGAGGTGGACGAGCGCTCCCGACGCGCCACGGAGTACGCCGGCGGGTGGACGGCCTACACGGAGGCCCGAGCCCTGGCCCGTCGCCAGCAGTACGAGGCCCACCGGTCCTACGTGGACGAGCGCGACGAGTTGCGGGAGCGTCAGCGCCGCCAGATCGGCTGGTCCGACAAGGGTGTGCGTCAGGCCAAGGCCTCCAGCGAGAACGACAAGCACCTCCGGCGGCGGCAGGTCGCCCGTAGCGAGAAGCAGGCGGGGAAGGTCAAGGCGACGGAGCGGCGCATCGACCGGCTCGAGGTGGTCGAGAAGCCCTGGGAGGGGTGGCGGCTCGACCTCCAGCTCATCCCGGCGGGGCGCAGCGGCGACGTGGTCGCCCGCCTCGACGGGGCGGTGGTGGAGCGGGGGTCCTTCCGCCTCGGCCCGATCGACCTCGAGATCGGCTGGCGGGAACGCGTGGCGTTGGTCGGCCCGAACGGGGCCGGGAAGACGACGCTGCTGGGCGCGTTGCTGGGCACGGTGGTGCTCACCGAGGGCCGGCGGTGGTTGGGCCCCGGAGTGGTGATCGGCGAGATGGATCAGGCCAGGACGTCCTTCGACGGCGATCGACCGGTACTCGAGCTCGTGCAGGTCCGCACCGGTCTCCCGCTCAGCGAATCGCGGTCGTTGCTGGCCAAGTTCGGTCTGAGCGCCGACCATGTCGGCCGGCGCGGGGTGGAGCTGTCACCGGGAGAGCGGAGCCGGGCGGTGCTGGCGTGTCTCATGGCCGAAGGCGTCAACTGCCTCGTGCTCGACGAGCCGACCAACCACCTCGACCCGGAGGCCATCGAGCAGCTGGAGTCCGCGCTGGGGGCCTACGAGGGCACGGTCGTGGTGGTCTCCCACGACCGTCGGTTCCTCGAGGCCCTGGCCCTGGAGCGGGTCATCGACCTCGCCGACGGCTGACGTCGGGCGAGCCCGGACCGAGGCGCCACGCCAGGATCCAGCCGCCGGCCACCATGAGCGCGGCCAGGGCGACGATCGGCCACGGTCCGATCCGGGTGGCGATCGTCAGCCCGTCGCGACGGGTGATGACCTCGCGGAGCACGGCCGGCTCGCTGACACCGGTCCGGGCGACGAGGCCCCCGTCGGGCTCGACGACCGCACTGAACCCGGTCGGGGCGGCCTGGAGCACCCAGCGGCCGGTCTCGATGGCCCGCAGGCGGCTGGAGGCGACCTGCTGGGTCTGCACCTGGGTCAACCAGTAGCTCGACCCGTTCGTGGGATTGAGCACCGCCTCTCCCCCCTCACGCACCCCCTCCCGGACCCGTCCGGTGAAGAAGACCTCCCAGGAGATCGCCACGCCGAACGAGCCGACGTCGGTGCGCAGCACGGCCGGGGTGGTGCCCACCACCGCGTCACGGGCGCTGAGCCCGGACGAACCGGCGAACGGCTCGACCAGCCCCCGGAACGGGACGTACTCGCCGAAGGGGACCCGGAGGACCTTGTCGTACCGGTCCCCGACCTCGCCGTCGGGGCCGTACACCACGGCGTAGTTGGTGAAGCGCTCGTCATCGAGGTCCTCGGTGACGCCGACCACGATGGTCGTGTCCAGCCGTCGGGCCAACGCCGCCAGCTCACGGTGCTCCCGGGTGGTGGCCAACGGCTGGTCGAGGGTCACGACGTTCTCGGGCCACAGCACCAGGTCGACCGGCCCGTCGATCGTCTGGCTGGCGGCCATGTGGCGGTCGAAGACCTCGTCGGCGTCGGTGTCCGATGCCCGGGTTCCCTGCGGTCCGCCGCCCTGCACCACCGCGACGTCGAGGTCGGCGACGTCGGCCCCCCGTGGAGCGACGAGGGACGAGCCCCACAGCACCAGGACCACGGCGAGCGCCCCACCCGCCACCCACCAGCGTCGGGACGACGCCGCCGACAGGGCCACGCCCCCGATGCCGACCACGAGGACGACGCCGATGGCGCTGCCGATCCGGGCCACCTGGGCCAGCGGGGCGTCGGCCTGGCTCATCGCCGTCGTGGCCAGCGGCACCCCCTCGAACGGGAACGACCACCGGGCCGCCTCGCACAGCACCAGCGCCCCGGGCAGGGCCAGCCACCGGGCCCGCGGATCGGCCGCCGACCCCGGCACCGACAACCCGGCGACGGCGACGTAGGCGGCGAACCACACCACGGCGATCACGTAGCCGGGGGCGGTGAGGTCCCACATCCACAGCAACGCCGGCGCCAGCCACGTCACGCCGAGGAGGAACGACCGGGCGGCCCGCGACCGCGCCGGGCGACCGGCCAGGGCGCGATCCCAGAGCGCGACCCCCACGAAGGCCAACGGCCACCACCCCCACGGTGGGACCGACGCCGCCAGCGCCAGTCCCGCGACCAGGGCCAGGACGGCGCCGCGGACGCGTTCGGACACCGCGGGCAGGGAGAGCACGACGGACCATCTTGGCCGGAACCGGGCGGCCCGCCCGCCGCGGGCGACCGGGGCCGGCGGGGACCCGGCGCTCAGGGACCGGCGGGGGTCTCGAGCCGCGGGGGCAACAGCAACTGCCCGATCTGGTCGTAGCTGAGGACCTCGGCCTGGACCGTCACCGGATCGGCGACCCGGAAGCGCAGCTCCATCGGGACGGTCGGCCCCTCGACAGGGGTGAGGCCGGTGAGGAGGAGCTGGTCGCCGCCGGGCTGGAGCCGGGTCGTCTCGTAGCCGGCGAGGCGCAGCGAGGTCGCCTCCTCCAGCTCGGCGGTCCCGGTGGCCGGGTCCGCGACCCGCCGTTGGAGCGTCACCGTGGCGCCCGGGACGCTCACCCCGACCAGATCGTCGCCCCCACCGTCGTTCACGATGACGAGGTAGGCCCCCGCCGGGTCCGCCCCGGCGCCCAGGTAGGCGGCCTGCACGGTCAGCTTCGGGGGCTGGGAGTCGAAGGGGCTCACGATCGCCGTGACCACCACGACGGCGATGCCGCCCAGGACGACCAACACCGGCGCCCACCGGCGCAACAGGCTGGGTCGCGCCACGTCGCCGGCGGCGTCGTCGGGGACGGCAACGGGCTCGGTCAGGGGTTCGCTCGTCATGGGTCCTCCACGGGTCGACGACCCGTTCGCACACGATCCTTGCCGTTCCGCCGACGCCGGTCAGATCGGGGCGTCCGGGCTCCCGGCACACCGGGTCGGACATGCCAGGATGAGCCGGTGCCCGGCCCCGATCCCTCTCCCCACCCGGATCCGGCCGCCGTGCTGTCCGCCCCCAACGGCCCGCGTGAGCAGGCCGCGCTCGACGCCGTGGTCGCAGTGGCGTCCGGCGCCGGGCTCGACACCCGACGCGCGGGGATCTTCCGGGCGGGCTCGGCGGTCATCGTGGGGCTCCCCGAGGCCATGGTGCTGGGGCGGGTCGACCCACCGGCCCGGGAGGCGACCGCCCGGCGCCAGGTGATCGTGTCCGAGCTCCTGGCCGACCTCGGGGTCGCCGCCGTGACCGTCAGCGAGCCCTACGACCAGCCCGTGATGACCGAGGCGGGCTCGGTGACCACGTGGACCTGGTTGGAGGTCGTCGAGGGCGAGGAGGTCGACCCCCGCGAGCTCGGCCGCATCGCCCGTTCGCTCCACGACGTCACCCGGGGCGGGGTGGCCAACGTGCCGTCGTTCGACATCCTCGGGGCGGTGCGGGCCGAGCTCGACCGCGCCGAGGAGGCGGGGCGCACCGCCGAGGCCGATCTCGTGCTGCTCCGCGAGCGGGCGGCACGGCTCGAGGCGACCTGGCCCGACCCCGAGGACGACCCGCTCGGGGTCGCCGTCGTGCACGGCGACCTGCATCGTCACAACGTCCTGTCCACCCCGACCGGACCGGTGCTCGTCGACCTCGAGATGTCCGGGGTCGGCCCGGTGTGCGCCGACATCGTCCCCCAGGTGGTGGCGGTGCGCCGGTACGGGGCACCGCCCCGGGTGCTCGACGAGTTCTTGGCTGGCTACGGGTTGGAGGCGAGCGGATGGCCGGGCTTCGAGACCCTCGTCCAGGCCTACGAGCTCTGGACGACGGCCTGGGCGGTCGGCAACCGCGGCCAGTCAGCCGAGATCGACGACGAGGCCGAGGTACGGCTCGACCGCTGGCGTCCGGGGCACCGCTTCCCCCGGCCGTGGGCGCTGCGCTGACCCTGTTCAGCCGTCGGCGTCGGCGAGGCCGTCGAGCCAGCGGGCGAGGGGGTCGAGGAGGTCCGGCCCGAGGCGGTGACCGCCGGGCACGTCCTCCCACTCCACCCGGGCGCCCCAGCGTTCGAGGGCCCGGGCCGCGCCGCGTCCGCGTATCGGGTCCATCACTGCGTCGTCGAGGCCGTGCGCGAAGAGCGCCGGTCGGCCGGCCATGCGCTCCCCGTCGAGCCCGCCGTCGCGGTGGGGGAGGTAGGCGGCGAGGGCGACCACGGCGCGTGGTGGGGCGCCGAGGGCGGGGTCGAGGCTCGTCGCCAGGGCGGCCGCCCCGCCCTGGGAGTGCCCTCCGAGGACCACCTCGCCCTTCTCGATGCCGGCCGCCTCGGCGACCACCGCGACGGCGGCATCGACGGCCGCCGTGGCTCGGGCCACGCCGTCAGGGTCGGGGCCGTGCTCGTCGACGGTGTACCAGAGCGGCCCGTGCGGGCCGACCAGGTACGGCTCGGCCACCGCCACCAGCCAACGCCGAGCGGGATCGATCCGCTCGAGATGAGCGGTGAACGCCACGGTCGAGTCGCCGTAGCCGGGCAGGAGGAGAACAGCCCGCCCCGCCGACCGCGGACCGTGCAGGACGAGCTCGGGGACGACGGTCAGCGGCTCAGATGCGTCCGTAGCCCGACGGGGTCTTCCACCAGCCGTCGAGGGCGGTCACGCCGGTGGCCGCCCGGGAGCTGAAGGCGTGGACGATCTGGTTGCCGCCCATGTAGAGCGCCACGTGCTCCGAACCGCCGGAGCCCCAGAAGACGAGGTCGCCGGGCTGGAGCTGCGCCCTGGAGATCCGGGTCGTGGAGGCGTACTGGGCGCCGCTGTAGTGGGGAAGGGAGATACCGACCTGCTTGAACGCCCAGACCATCAACCCGGAGCAGTCGAAGGTGTTCGGACCCGCCGACCCCCAGACGTACGGGGCGCCGACCTTGCTGAGGGCGGCGTCGATCGCGCCCTCCAGCCCACCGCGCAGGGTGGGAGCGGGGCCCGACGGCGCCGGTGCCGGTGCCGGTGCCGGTGAGCCGCCACCGGTCGAACGGGGGGCAGGGGCGGCGGACGACGAGGGCGCAGGGGCGCGCGAGGCGCTCTCGGCGGCGGCCCGTTCGGCGGCGGCCGCCGCGGCGGCTGCGGCCGCGGCGGCGCGGCGGGCCTCCTCTTCGCGGACCAGTGTGGCGAGCTCGCCCTGCACACGGTTGTTGACGGCCCGCTGGGCCTCGGTGGCCCGCTCGGCGTCGGCGCGGGTGGAGGCCATCTCGTCGCTGACGCGCTCGGCCTCCGCCTGGGCCTGCTGGAGGCGCTTGGTCTCGTCCTCGGCCTGGCGCTGCATGGCGCTGAGGCTGTCGACGAGGTCGCGGCGGTTGCCGTTGGTGACCTCGATGTAGGACTTCTTCGCCGGCGCGGTGTCGCCGTCGGCGGTGAGGAGCGCATTGAGCTCGGGGCTGTCGTTGCCGCTCTGGTAGGCCTTCACGGCGAAGGTGCGCATCTCGCCACGGCGTTGGTCGAGCTCGGCGTTGGTCTGGTCGACGCGGGCCTGGGCCTCGCTCACCCGCTCCTCGGCCTGCGAGAGCTCGTAGCGCGACGCCTCGTAGCGGGCGTTGATGTCCATGAGCTCGCGGTCGAGGCTGGCCAGCTCGGAGGCCACGGCGGCCGCTTCGGCGCGCTTGGACTCGAGGGACTGGGCGCCGGCGGGGAGGCTGGACGCCACCGGCACGGCGAGGAGGCCGGCGACGACGGCACCGGCCAGCACGGCACGGCGTCGGGGGAGGGCCCGTGGGCTTCGTTCGGGTCGCATTGTTGCGGAATCTTTACAGATCGGCGACGCGACCGCAACGTCATCGACCGAATTCGCCGCTGATCCGGGCCGTTCGCCCCGGCGGCGGCCCCGTGCGTTCACCCGCCGGCCACCTGCGCCACCGCCGCCCGCCCCTGGCGGATGCAGGCGGGCAGGCCGAGGCCGTCGCAGGCCGCACCGGCGACGACGAGGCCGGAGGCCTCCGAGGCGAGCTCACCCCGCCAGGTCCGGAGGCGGCCCAGGTGGCCGGGGTGGAACTGGGGCAGGGCGTCGACCCACCGTGTCACCCGGGCCTCGACCGGGGCGCCGGCGAGGCCCATCGTGGTGGCCAGGTCGTCGACGAGCACCCGGACCAGCTCGTCGTCGTCGAGCGCGAGCGCGGCGGTGTCGCCGTGACGGCCCGCGGAGACGCGCAGGACGGCGAGATCGGGGTCGTCGAGGTGCGCCCACTTGGCCGAGGCCCACGAGCACGCCGTCAGCGCGCCCAGACGCTCCCCCGCCGCCACGAGGAACCCCGACGCGTCGAGCGGACGACCGAGGTCGGGGCGGCGCACGGCCATCGTCACCATGGCCACCGACGCGTACTCGAGCGCAGCGAGGCCCGCGCCCGCAGCCGGCGCGTGCGGGGCGACGAGCCGGGAGGCGACCGGTGCCGGCGCGGTGACCACGACGGCGTCGGCCTCCAGCGGGCCCGACGGGGTGCGGACCAGCCATGGGGCGGGCTCCCCACGCTCGATGCCCTCCACCGGACAGGACAGGTGGACGGCCACTCCGCCGGCGACGAGCCGGGCCAACAAGAGGTCGGTGAGGGTCTGGGTGCCCACCGGGATGCCCCTGAAGACCGGGGCGTCGGGATCGGCTCCGGCGGCACGGGCCCGCTCGGCCTGGGCCCGGAGGCCGGCCACCAGGCTCGGGTCCGTGCGGGCGGCGGCACCCAGCTGGGCGGCGCCCGCCGCCACGCTCAGGAGGTCGGCGTCGCCGGCGTTCACCCCCGAGAGGAGCGGGGCGACCAACCGCTCGAAGACCTCGTCGCCCATCCGCCGCCGGACGAGGCCGCCGACGGACTCGTCGCCGTCGGCCTCGGCGTCGCCCTCCGGTTCGTCGGGCAACCATTCGGTGGTGGTGAGGTCACGGCGGGCCCGTTCGACGCCGTCGTCGCTCACGATCCCGGAGTCCGCGAGGGCGTCGAGGTCGGTCGGCACGCCGAGCACCAGTCCGTCGGGCAGCGGGCGCAGCGCCCCCCCGGCGAACACCAGTGCCGAGCGCCGGGCCGGTGACGTGAGCACGGACCCGAGGCCGAGCTCCTCGCACAACTCGATCGCTTCGGGCACCCGGGCGAGGAAGGCGTCGGCGCCGCAGTCGACCGGGCGGCCGGCGAAGGGCTCGGTGAGGATCTTTCCGCCGACCCGACCGGACGCCTCCAGGAGGGTCACCGTCCAGTCGGGGTGCCGGGTGGCCGCCGTGAAGGCGGCGGTCAGGCCGGTGATGCCGGCCCCCACGACGACGAGGCGTCGGCCCGGCTCAGCGCTCGGCACCGCGCTCCCCGGTCGCGACGACGAGGTCGGCCAGCGCGCCCATCACCGTCGGGTCGGCGTTCAGCGAGCGGGTGCGGGCGAAGGCGAGACCGAGGTCGGCGGCCACCCCGGCCGCCTCGATGTCGAGGTCGTAGAGGACCTCGAGATGGTCGGCCGTGAAGCCCTGCGCGCACACCAGCACGCCGTCGGCGGAGCCGGTGGCGGCCAGCTCCCGGATGACGTCGAGGACGTCGGGGCCCCGCCACGGTTCGGGGGTCCGTCCTGCGCTCTGCCACGCCAACGCCCACTCGGGCCACGGGAGCAGGCCCACCTGTTCGGCGACCAGCGCGGCGCTCTCGCGGAGCAGGTCGGGGTAGGGGTCGTCGGCGAGCACCCGCTCCGGGAGGGAGTGGGCGGTGAAGAGCACCTTGTGGCGCTCGGGGAGCCCGGCGCGGGCCTCGCGCACCGCCCCGGCCAGGAAGTCGAGGTAGGCGGGCTCGGTGTGCCAGGTGTCGACGCGGTGCACCGTGACGCCGTGCTCGGCGGCGGCGTCGACGGCCCGCTGCTGGTACTGGCCGACGCTGAACCCCGAGTAGTGCGGCGCCAGGACGAGCCCGACGACGTCGGTGCACCCGGCGGCGGCGAGCTCGGCGACGCCGTCCTCGATGAACGGCGCAGCGTGCTTCTGGCCGAGCGCCACGATCCATCCACCGGGGCGACGCTCCTCGAGCGCGGCGGCGAGCGCGCTGCGCTGCGCCTCGGTGAGCGCGGCCAACGGGGAGATGCCGCCGATGGCGTCGTAGCGCCCGACGAGCTCGGCGAGCAGCTCCGGGGTGGGTGGCCGACCGCGTCGGATGTGGGTGTAGTAGGCCTCGACGTCGTCGGGCGTGCGGGGCGTGCCGTAGGCCATGACCAGCAGGCCGAGGGGGGCGGCGGCCATCAGGGGTCCTCCGGGAGGGATCGGTCGGTCATGTCGGCCCGTCGCAGCGGCCCTCGGCGTGGACCAGGTCGACGACCCGTCCGAGCACCTCCGGGTCGAGCTCGGGGAGCACCCCGTGGCCGAGGTTGAAGATGTGGCCGGGGTGGCCGGCGTTGCGGGTCAGCACGTCGCGCGTGCCCTCGGCCACCGCGTCCCAGGGGGCGAGGCACAGGGCCGGGTCGAGGTTGCCCTGCAGCGCCACGCCGGCGGGCACCCGGGTGCGGGCGAGGTCGATCGGGACGCGCCAGTCGACGCCCACGACGTCGGCGCCGGCCGCGGCCATGAGGCCGAGCAGCTCACCGGTGCCCACCCCGAAGTGGATGCGCGGCACCCCGAGGTCGGCCACGGAGTCGAACAGCCGACGGCTGTGGGGGAGGACGAACTGCTGGTACACGGGCGGGCTGAGCGCCCCCGCCCAGCTGTCGAAGATCTGCACCGCCGCCGCGCCGTTGTCGACCTGGGAGCGCAGGGAGGTCGAGGCGAGGTCGACGAGGCGGTCCATGAGGGCGTGCCACAGGGCGGGGTCGCCGTGCATGAGCGCCTTGGTGAGTCCGTAGGTCCGTGAGGGGCGGCCCTCGATCAGGTAGCTGGCCACGGTGAAGGGGGCGCCGGCGAACCCGATGAGCGGCACCGACAGCTCGCGGCGCAGGATGCGGACGGTCTCGAGGACGTAGGGGGTGTCGGCTTCGGGGTCGAGGGGGCGCAGCCGCTCGAGGTCGGTGGCCGATCGGAAGGGCCGCTCGACGACCGGGCCGACCCCGGGAGCGACGTCGACGCCGAAACCGACGGCGTGCACCGGCACGACGATGTCGGAGTAGAGGATCGCGGCGTCCACCCCGTAGCGCCGCACCGGCTGGAGGGTGATCTCGGCGGAGAGCTCGGGGTCGGCGATGGCGTCGAGGATGCTGCCCTCGCCGCGCACGGCCCGGTACTCGGGCAACGAACGCCCGGCCTGGCGCATGAACCACACCGGCACGCGGTCACCCGGGCCGCCGGGGACGCCACGGCAGGCCCGGAGGAACGGAGGGAGGGGCTCGTCGGGCGGCACCCGGCCAACCTACCGCCGACACCGGGACCGGCCCGGGGTCGACGCCCGCGACGCCGGGGTGGGCTGACGGGGCACGCGGTGGGTAGGATGGCCGATCCCCCGGGAGGCCGTTGTGCCCCCGGCCGAACCCAGCGCCGCCGGCCGCCGCCGGCACCGATGCCGATGGCCAACCACCCCGACCTCGCCGCCGAGCAGGCCTACCTCGACCGGGCCCACGCCTGTCTGGAGGCCACCCGTCAGGCGGCCACGAAGCTCACGTCCATGGTCGAGGTGGGCCGGGGGGGCACCGAGCAGGCCCGCTACGAGCGCGAGGTCATCATCGACACGGTGGTGAACCGCCTCCACCAGCTCCAGCTCGGCGACGCCGCCCTGTGCTTCGGGCGCATCGACCGGCCCGACGACCGGGTCGGAGGCACCGACGGCCCCGGGGGCCATGACGGGGGCGGCGACGGGGCCGCGCCGGTCGAGAGCTTCTACATCGGGCGCATCGCGGTGAGCGACGAGGACCAGGAACCGGTCATCGTCGACTGGCGGGCCCCGGTGGCCGAGCCCTTCTACCGCGCCACCGGCCGGGAGCCGATGGGCCTCGCCCGGCGCCGCCACTTCGCCACCCGGGGTCGGACGCTGCTCGGGATCGAGGACGAGCTGTTCGGCGACGCGCTGGCCCAGTTCGGCATCGCCGCCGACGACCCGTCGGCCGACCGTCCCGAGATCACCGGGCAGGGCGCGCTGTTCACCGCGCTGGAGACGGCCCGCACCGGGCGACTCGGCGACATCGTCGCCACCATCCAGGGTGAGCAGGACGAGATCATCCGGGGGGCGCTGCCCGGCGTGCTGGTGGTGCAGGGAGGGCCGGGCACCGGCAAGACGGTGGTGGCCCTGCACCGGGCCGCCTACCTGCTCTACACCCACCGGTTCCCGCTCGAGGGCCAGGGGGTGCTGGTGATCGGGCCGAACCGGCTCTTCCTCGGCTACATCGAGCAGGTGCTGCCGTCGCTCGGCGAGGCCGGAGTCGAGCTCGCGGTGCTCGCCGACCTGGTCCCCGAGGGCCGCATCCAGGGCTACGACCGGGGCCTCACCGCCCGAGTGAAGGGCGACCCCCGCATGACGCGGTTCCTGGCCCGAGCCGTCACCGACCGCGAGCAGCCCCTGCGCCGCGACCTGCAGGTGGGCTACGGGCTCCAGCGCCTCGTGCTGCGCCGCGACCGCAGCGCCCGCATCGTGCAGGAGGCCCGGCGGCGGTACCGGCGCCACAACGCCGGGCGTCGCTTCGTCGAGACCGAGGTGTTCGCCGAGCTGGCGGCGTCGGGCCGGGGCGAGCTGTCCGCCTCGGAGGTGCGCGACCGTCTCCGCCGGGATCCCTCGGTGCGCGAGGCCCTGGAGTGGATGTGGCCGGTCCTCACCCCCTCCCAGCTGCTCCACGACCTCTTCGGCGCTCCCGGCCTGCTCCGCCACGCGGGGCGCGACCTGCTCGACGACGACGAGTGGCGTTCCCTGCAACGGGCCCGGTCCGAGCACGTGGCCGAGGTGACGTGGACCAACGACGACGCCCCGCTGCTCGACGAGGCCCGGGCCATCCTCGGCCCCAAGCCCAGGCGGGGACGCACGGGCGGGGGCGGCGACGACGAGACCCGCACCTACGGCCACATCGTCGTCGACGAGGCCCAGGACCTCTCCCCCATGCAGCTGCGCATGCTCGAGCGCCGCTCGCTCAACGGGTCCATGACCATCGTGGGCGACATCGCCCAGGCCACCGGGCAGTGGGCCCACGCCTCGTGGGACGAGATCCTCGAACGTCTCCCGGACCGCCGCCCGCCGCGTCGCGCCGAACTCACCCTCGGCTACCGGCTCCCGGCGCCCATCATGGCCCTGGCCGCCCGGGTGCTGCGCCACGCCGCCCCGGACATCACCCCACCCCGCTCGGTGCGCGAGGACGGCGCCGAGCCGGTGGTGATCCCTGCGCCGCCGGGCCAGCTCGTCACCGCCGCGGTGGCCGCCACCCTGGCCGAGCGCCGGGCGGTCGACCCCGGGCAGGTGGCGGTGATCTGCCCCGGGTCGCTGGTCGAGGCGGTGTGCGCCGGCCTCGCCGCCGCCGAGGTCCCCTTCGGCCGGGCCACCCGCAGCGGGCTCGACCAGCAGGTCACCGTGGTCGAGGTCGGACTGGTGAAGGGGCTCGAGGTCGACGCCGCGGTGGTCGTCGAGCCCGCCCGGATCGTCGACGAGGAGGCCCAGGGGGAGCGGGCTCTCTACGTGGCGCTCACCCGGGCCACGAAGCGCTTGGCCGTGGTCCACGAGGCCGCGCTGCCACAGTGCCTCGCCGAGCCCTGAACCCGGCTCTCGACCCGAACCCGAACCCCGACCCCCGAACTGTTGAGTCGAGGCGGAGCAGCCGGGCGCAACAGGCGACGGTCAGCGAGCGAAGGTCAGCGAGCGAAGGTCAGCGAGCGACGGTCAGCGGGCGGTGACGAGGATGCGGCCGCTCGCGAAGGCGCCGATGCCCACGTGCTGGCCGTCGATCTCCACGGTGGTGGTGCCGTCGGGCGACGCCGCGGTGACGACGCCGTCGTGGCCCGGGAGGAGGGACGACGACTCGAGGAAGTCGAGGATGCCGGGGGCGAACTCGAGCTCCTCGGGGATCCTCGACACCGTGAACGCGCTCCCGACGGCGAGGCTGTCCAGGCTGACGGCGTCGGGCGCGGCGTAGCCGCTGCCCGGGATCGGGTTGCCGTGCGGGCAGGTGGTCGGATCGCCGAGCACCCGGCTCATGGCCACCTCGACCGTGGGGGAGATGACGTGCTCCCAACGCCCGGCCTCGACGTGCGCGTCGGCCCAGGACAGCCCCAGGATGTCGGTGAGGAACCGCTCGGCGAGGCGGTGGCGCCGCACGACGGACTCGGCGAGTTCGGTGCCGCTCGCCGTCAGCCGGATGGCACCGGCGTCGACCGTGATCAGACCCGCCTTCTCCATCCGCCGGATCATCTCCGACACCGCCGGGCGGGACACGTCGAGGCGTTCGGCCACCCGGGCCTGGATGACGTCGAGGTCGTCCTCGCGCAACTCGAAGATGGTCTCGCAGTACTCCTCGAAGGCCGGGTGCCACTCGCGCGTCGCAGGGGGAGCCATGGACGTCGAGTGTACGACGGCTCCCCCCGTCCTGCCTCGGCGGAGGACCGACCGGCGGCGCCGTCCCAGGCCCTCGGTAGCGTGACCGGGTGCCGTCGGATCCCGCGCTCGCCGCGTTCTCCGAACCGGTCCGCGCCTGGTTCTCCACCACCTTCGCCGAGCCCACCCCGCCCCAGGCCCAGGGCTGGCCGGCCGTCGCCGAGGGCGCCCACACGTTGGTCCTGGCCCCCACCGGCTCGGGCAAGACCCTCGCCGCGTTCCTGTGGGGCCTCGACCGGCTCGTGACCGAGCCCGTGCCCGAGGACCGCGAGCGCCGCACCCGGCTGGTCTACGTGTCGCCGCTGCGGGCCCTCGCCGTCGACGTCGAGAAGAACCTGCGCAGCCCCCTGGCCGGCATCGCCCTCGCCGCCGAACGGCTCGGCCACCCCTTCACCCTCCCCACGGTCGCCATGCGCACCGGCGACACGCCCGCCGACGAGCGGCGCCGCATGCTGCGCCACCCGCCCGACCTGCTGATCACCACCCCCGAGTCGCTGTACCTGATGCTCACCTCCCAGGCCCGCGAGACCCTCCGCGGCGTCGAGGCGGTGATCATCGACGAGATCCACGCCGTGGCCCCCACCAAGCGGGGGGCGCACCTGTCGCTCACGCTGGAGCGACTCGACGCCGTCACCGACCGCCCGGTGCAGCGCATCGGGCTCTCGGCCACGCAACGCCCGCTCGACGAGATCGCCCGCTTCCTCGGGGGCCACGACGGCGCCACCGGACGTCCCCGCCCGGTGACCATCGTCGACGCCGGGGTGCGCAAACCCCTCGAGATCGAGGTGGTGGTGCCCGTCGAGGACATGGGGGCCCTCGGAGAGGAGCTCGCCGAACCGGTGAGCGGACCCGCCGCCGCAGGCCCGGTGCGCCGCAGCATCTGGCCGTCGATGCACCCCCGGCTCCTCGACCTGGTCGAGCAGCACCGCAGCACCATCATCTTCGTCAACGCCCGCCGTCTGGCCGAGCGCCTGGCCGCCCGACTCAACGAGTTGCACGTCGAGGGGTCCAACCGTGCCGGGGAGAACCAGGGCACGGGCGCGGCCGACGGCGACGAGCTGGTGATGGCGCACCACGGGTCGCTGAGCCGGGAACGACGGCTGATGATCGAGGACCGCCTCAAGCGCGGCGAGCTCAAGGGCCTGGTGGCCACCAGCTCGCTCGAGCTGGGCATCGACATGGGAGCGGTCGACCTGGTGGTGCAGGTCGAGTCGCCGGGGGCCGTCAGCCGCGGCCTGCAGCGGGTGGGCCGGGCCGGTCACCAGGTCGGCGAACCCAGTCGGGGCACGTTCTTCCCCAAGCACCGCAACGACCTCATCGAGACGGCGGTCGTCGTCGACCGCATGCAACAGGGGCTCATCGAGCACACCCGCTACCCCCGCAACCCGCTCGACGTGCTCGCCCAGCAGATCGTCGCCATGGTGGCCATGGACGACTGGACCGTCACCGACCTGACCCGCCTCGTCCGTTCGTCGGCGAACTTCGCCGAGCTGGGCGACGACGTGATGGCCAACGTGCTCGACCTGCTCGCCGGGCGCTACCCGAGCGAGGAGTTCGCCGAGCTGCGGCCCCGGGTCGTGTGGGACCGCATCGATGAGGTGGTCCGGGCCCGGGCGGGGGCGCAGCGCCTGGCGGTCACCAGCGGGGGCACCATCGTCGACCGGGGGCTGTTCGGGGTGTTCCTCCCCGACGGCACCCGGGTCGGCGAGCTCGACGAGGAGATGGTGTACGAGAGCCGACCGGGCGAGACCTTCCTGCTCGGCGCGTCCACGTGGCGCATCGAGGACATCACCCACGAGCGCGTGGTCGTCACGCCGGCGCCCGGTCAGCCCGGCAAGATGCCGTTCTGGCACGGCGACGGCCCCGGCCGGCCCCTGGAGCTGGGCCGGGCCCTGGGCGCGTTCGTGCGCACGGTGCGGTCGCTGCCCGTCGACGAGGCCACCGCCGTGCTCCACGAGCGCCACCGGCTCGACCCGCTGGCGGCGTCGAACCTGCTCGCCTACCTCGACGAGCAGGCCGAGGCCTGCGACGGGGTCGTGCCCGACGACCGAACGGTCGTGGTCGAGCGCTTCCGCGACGAGATCGGCGACTGGCGGGTGTGCGTGCACACCCCCTTCGGCGCGCAGGTGCACGCCCCCTGGGGCATGGCGCTGCAGGCCCGCCTCGCCGAGCGGTGGGGCGTCGACGTCGAGCTGCTCTGGAGCGACGACGGCATCGTGCTGCGCCTGCCCGAGGCCATCGACACCTTCCCGGTCGACGAGCTGTCCATCGACCCCGCCGAGATCGACGAGCTCGTCATCGCCCAGCTCCCCCAGACGGCCATGTTCGCCGGCCGCTTCCGGGAGTGCGCGGCTCGCGCCCTGCTGCTCCCCCGGCGCCGACCCGACCGGCGCACCCCGCTGTGGCAGCAGCGCCAGCGCGCCGCCGACCTGCTCACCGTTGCCGTCCGCTACCCCGACTTCCCGATCCTGCTCGAGACGACCCGCGAGTGTCTGAACGACGTGTTCGACCTGCCCGCGCTGCGCGAGGTGCTCACCGATCTGCGGTCGCGGAAGGTGAAGGTGGTCGCCGTCGACACCCCGAAGGCGTCGCCCTTCGCCCAGTCGCTGCTCTTCGGCTGGATCGCCGTGTACATGTACGGCGGCGACGCCCCCCTGGCGGAGCGGCGGGCGGCGGCGCTCGCCCTCGACCGCGACCTGCTGCGCGAACTGCTCGGCGCCGAGGAGCTGCGCGACCTGCTCGACCCGGCCGTGCTCGCCGACCTCGAGCTCGAGCTGCAGCGGCTCACCGACGGGCGACGGGCGCGCGACGCCGACGAGGCCCACGACCTGTTGCGGGTGCTCGGGCCGCTGTCGCGCTGGGAGGTCGAGGCCCGCAGCGACCCCGCCGACGGCCGCGGCGAGGCGGCGGTCGGCGAGTGGCTCGCCGAGCTGGTCGAGACCCGCCGGGCGATCGTCGTCACCGTCGCCGGGGAGGAGCGCCTCGCCGCCACCGAGGACGCCGCCCGGCTCCGCGACGCCCTCGGTGTGGCCCTCCCGCCGGGGCTCCCGGCGGCCTTCACCGATCCGGTGGCCGACCCCCTCGGCGACCTGGTGGCCCGCTTCGCCCGCACCCACGGCCCATTCGTCACCCATCAGGTGGCCGGCCGGTACGGCACGAGCGGCGACCGGGTCGGGGCCGTGCTCGAGCGCCTCGAGGCCGAAGGGCGGGTCGTGCGGGGGGAGTTCCGCCCCGACGGGGTCGAGCGGGAATGGGTCGACGACGACGTGTTGCGCCAGCTCCGGCGCCGCTCGTTGGCCGCGCTGCGCCAGGAGGTCGAGCCCGTCGAGGGGGCCGCCCTGGCCCGCTTCCTGCCGTCGTGGCAGGGGGTGGGGTCCACCCGTCGGGGTCTCGACGCACTGGTCGACGCCGTCGGCGTGCTGCAGGGGGCACCGGTGCCGGCCTCGGTGCTCGAGACCGACGTGTTGAGGTCCCGGGTGCCCGACTACCGACCAGCCGACCTCGACGCCCTCATGACCGCCGGCGACGTGGTGTGGGTCGGCGCCGGGGCGGTGGGGGCCGCCGACGGGCGGGTGCGCCTGTTGTTCCGCGACCAGGCGGGCCTGCTCGTGCCCGTCCCCGACCCCATGACCGTCGGGGTGTCGGGCGGCGACGCCGGCGACGACGGGGACGCCGACGACGACGCCGATCCGGCCCGCGCGGTGCGCGCCGCCCTGCACGCGCACCTCCGCGACCGGGGGGCGTCGTTCTGGCCCGACCTCGCCGCCGCCAGCCAGGCGGCCGGTCAGCCCTACGACGACCCGACGCTGCTCCACGCGCTGTGGGAGCTGGTGTGGGCGGGGTTGGTCACCAACGACTCGCTGGGCCCCCTCCGGGCCCTGGTCGCGTCGGGCGGGCGGCGCACGGCGGGCGGGACCCGCCGACCGGCCCGTGGCGGACGACGGGCAGCGGGGCACCTGGCCGCCCGCCGGCCCAACCTGGGCCGCCCCTCCCCCGGGTCGCTCGATCGGCTCGGCCCCCCGGCGGGGGCCGGACGGTGGTCACTCGTGGAACCCCTCCTGGCGCCGACGCCGTCACCGACCGAGATGGCCCACGCCACCGCCCTCCAGCTCCTCGAGCGCCACGGCGTCCTCACCCGCGAGGCCGTGCTCGCCGAGGGCGTCGACGGCGGGTTCGCCGCCGTCTACTCGGTCCTCAAGGCACTCGAGGAGCGGGGGCAGGTGCGTCGGGGCTACTTCGTGTCGGGGCTCGGCGCAGCCCAGTTCGCCCTGCCCGGGGCCGTCGATCGCCTGCGGTCGGCCCGCGAGGCCGCCGAGGGCGACCTGGTGGCCGTCGCGCTGGCCGCCACCGATCCGGCTCAGCCCTACGGCGCCACCCTGCCCTGGCCGGCGTCGGTCGGACGCCCGGCGCGGGCCGCAGGAGCGTTCGTCGTGCTGGCCGCCGGGGAGGCCGTGGTGCACCTCGAACGGGGCGGGCGCAGCCTCACGTCGTTCCCCGCCGCCCACCACCGCTCCCACTGGGCCGACGCGCTCGTCGCCCTCGTGAAGGACGGCCGGCTGGGACGGCTGGAGATCACCCGCATCGACGGTGAGCCGGCGAACGAGTCTCCGCTCGCCGACGTGCTGCGCGCCGCCGGGTTCGCCGACGGCTATCGCGGCCTCACCCTCCGAGCCCGCTGACGTGCCCGAGGGCGACACCATCCACCGGACCGCCGCCCGCCTCCGACCGGCGCTGGTCGAACGCACCGTCCGCCGCGCCGAGGCCACCCGCTCGGCCCGGTCGGGTGCGGCCCCGGGCAGCGTGATCGAGTCCGTCGAGGCCCGGGGCAAGCACCTCCTGATCGCGTTCAGCGACGGCTGGATCCTCCAGTCGCACATGCGGATGACCGGGAGCTGGCACCTGTACCGCCCGGGCGAGGCGTGGCAGCGTCCGGCGAGGCAGGTGCGGGCGCTCGTGGAGGTCGACGGCGACCCGGGCTGGGTGGCGGTGTGCTTCTCCGCCCCGGTGGTCGAGTGGGTCCGGGCCCCCCGCACCGGCCACCTCGGCCCCGACCTGTGCCGCTCGGACGCCGACCTCGACGAGGCGGTGCGGCGGATGGGGCGCCTCGACCCCACGACGGCGTTGGCCGAGGTGCTGCTCGACCAACGCGTGTGCTGCGGGGTGGGAAACGTCTACAAGAGCGAGGTGGCCTTCGCCGAGGGCGTGCACCCGCTCACCCCGATCGGGTCGGTGACCCCCGACGCCCGCGACCGCATCGTGGCCACCGCCGCCCGCCTCCTGCAGGCCAACCTCACCACCACGTCCCGCACCACCGTGACCGGACCGCCGGGGTCGCTCGCCGTCTACGGGCGCCGGGGTGAGCCCTGCCGGCGCTGCGCCACGCCGATCGAGCGGGCGGTCACCGGCCCGCAGGCCCGCAGCACCTACTGGTGCCCCCGCTGCCAGCCCGCCCCCTGAACGCCCGGCCGGCCGACACCCGACCGCACGGCACCCGACCGCACAGCACCCCACCGCTCAGCGGCACTCCACGCCCTCGGGGCAGCGCGACACGAGGGCACGGCCGTCGAGGGGCTCGCCGATCACCGCCGTCATCGGGGTGATGAGGGCGATGTCCTGGCAGATGTCGCCCTCCTGCTCGATCAGCACGGTCACGACGACCTCGTCGGCCGCCTCGCGCACCTTCAACAGCTTCGGCGTCTCACAGGAGTTGCCCATCGCGTCGGCCGACACGGTCACGTCGTCGTCGGCGATGCGCAGGTTGGTGACGGTGCGCTCGAAGCTCGAGGGCAGGGAGGACTGGGCGCAGGCGGGCACCCCGAGGAGACCGAGCGCCACGAGGGCGGCGACGACCAGCGGACGGATCAGCCCTCGGAACCAGACGCAAGAGGTCATCGGTGCCAGTGTCGCACCGGGCGACCGTCCGCGCCGCGCCGCCGCCGACGACCCCGCGGCTCGTCCGCCTCGACCCGGTCAGCGGGCCCGGTAGAGAACGAACACCTGGCGGCGAGGGTGGAGCTCGACGAACCGGGCCAGGTCACCGCTGTCGAGGTTCGGGTCGTCGACGAAGAGCTGCGGGGCGCTGTCCAGGAAGTCGGCCACCCCGGCCGGCGCGGTGGCCTCGAGGCGGGCCTCCAGCGACGCCTGGAGGCGTTCGTACTCGGCGCGCTCGGCCGGACCCAGCGGGTCGAATCGGGCCACCTCCTCCCACCCGGGGTCGGCGGCGAACCCGGCGATGGCGTCGCCGGTGGCGACCGCCAGGTGCTCATCGGCCGAGTCAGGGTCGCCGCCGCGGGTCCCGCTCCAGGTGAACTCGGCGTCGAAGGGCACCGTGACCCGGCGATCGAGGCGTTCGAGCTCGTAGACGAGCCCCTCGGCCACGCCCGGGAACGGTTCGGTGAAGGTCATCGCCACCGTCTGGCCAGGCCGGGTGACCGCCTCGGCGGCGGGCAGCAGTCCCGCCACCGCGTCCGACAGCACCGGCTCGGGCCGGTCGGCCCCGGGAACCACGGCCACGGCGACCACCACCGCCACCACCGCGGCGCCGGCGGCCGCCCCCCGTGCGGCGCCGGCCCAGCCGGGCCGCAGCACGACGACGGCACGCACCAGGACGAGCGCGACGGTGAACCAGACCATGGCCCCCACCACCCGTGACCACGGGTAGAGGTACGGGTAGGCGACGTCGGACAGCGAGGCCAGGGTCACCAGCCCGGCCACGGCGGCGACCGCCACCACGGCGGCGAGCGCAGCGACCACCCGGTCGCGCCGCCACCAGGCGAACAGACCCGAGGCGGCGAGGGCCCCGGCGGGCAGCACCACCCACCACCACGGGGCGCCGCGGAGGTCCCCCAGCAGTCCGATCGGCTCCGGTCCTCCCGCCCACGGCCCCCACGGGACGTACGAGCGGGCCACCAGCCCGAGGGCGTCCGCCATCCCGAGGGTCGGGTCGTCCCCGCCGACGAAGTACTCCACGAGCGCGCCGAGGTTCCCGGTGCCGGTCACCTGGTCGATCACCACCGGCGCCCACAGCGCCGCGCCGAGCGCGGCGGCGACCGACAGCGGAACCCGCCACCCCGGACCGGGCGCCGCGCCCCGCCGTTCGACCACCACCACGACCAGCGTGGCGAACGCGGCGACGGCGACGACGAGCGGCAGGTAGCCGACGTGGGCCTGTGCGCAGATCGAGCCGCTCACCACCAGCACGGCCGGGGCCCACCGGTCGCCGACGGCCAGCGACCACGCCGAGACGACCACGCACAGGAAGACCAGCACCACGACGGTCGGGTTCCAGATCGTGTACGGCGTGTCGGGCATGGTCACCAGCAGCACCGACGCCACCACCGCCGCCAGGGCCGCCCCCGCGAGCCCGGCGCGCCGTCCGGCCAGGACCGTGGCGGCGACGGCCGCCGCGCCCTTCAGCACCATGCCGGCGGCGAGCGCGACCGCCGGGGCGCCTCCCGACACCCACGAGGGCAGGAGGAACCACCAGGCCAGCGCGGGGCCGGGGTGGTACCAGCCGAAGCGGCTGTACACCCCGACGAGGGGCGGGTCGCCGGGGGCGTCGAGGACCCGGGTCAGGAAGATCGCCGCGTCGCTGGTCACCGACCACGAGCTGCGCAGCGCCGCCACCGTGGCCACGGCGAACCCCACCGCGACCAGCACCGGGACCCACCCCCAGCAGTCGTCGCCGAGGCCGGGCCGCCACCATCGAGGGCCGGGGTCCCGCGGGTCCCGGGTGCCGGCACCCCGGACCGTGGGGCGGTCCCCGTCGAGCCCGCCCCTGGCGACGTCACCGGCCACCGCGCCACCGTAGGCCAGCCCGACGGCCGGTCGACCCACCGCCGACCGGCGGTTCCCGCTCCCTGGAGCCCGAGCAGGGATTCGAACCCTGGACCCCCTGTTTACAAGACAGGTGCTCTGACCAGCTGAGCTACTCGGGCCGGCGGCCCTCGGTGAGGACGACGCGCCCGACGATCCTAGGAGGGACCCGGGCCACGGCGACCGGCCACCGTCCGACCGGCGCAGGGGCGTCGCCCCGGCGGCGGAGCCGGCGGGCGGGTACCGTCGCCGCGGTGAGCATCCTCGGACACCGGGTCCTGCGCAGGGAGGACCCCGCCCTCCTGACGGCGGGCGGCACCTACGTCGACGACATCGCCTCGCCCGACGCGGCCCACGTCGTCTACGTGCGGTCCACGATCGCCCACGCACGGGTGGTGGCCGTCGACACCACCGAGGCGGCCGCCGCCCCCGGGGTGCTGGCCGTGGTCACCGCCGCCGACCTCGACCTCCCGGCCCTCCTGCCGATCGGCATCGTCAACCAGGACATGCCCCGCCCCGTGCTCGCCACCGACACCGTGCGCTTCGTCGGGGACCCGATCGCCGCCGTCGTGGCCGACACCCGGGCCGCGGCGATCGACGCCGCCGAGCTCGTGGTCGTCGACCTCGAGCCGCTCGAGGCGCTCGTCGACGTGGAGGCGGCAGCCGGCGACGACGCCCCCGTGCTCTTCCCCGGCGCGGGGACCAACGTGGCGATGGCCATCGCGCACCACGGCGACCCTGTGTCGTTCGACGACTGCGAGGTGGTGGTCAGCCTCCGGACCGTGAACCAGCGGGTGGCGCCGGCGCCCATCGAGACCCGCACCGCCCTGGCGTGGTGGGACGACGACGACCGCCTGGTGCTCGAGATCGGCTGCCAGGGCCCGCACCCGGTGCGCGCCGCACTGGCCGAGCTCTACGGCCTCGACCCGAGCCGGGTGCGCGTCGTGTGCCCCGACGTCGGCGGGGGCTTCGGGGCCAAGGCCCAGGCCGGCCCCGAGGCGCTGCTCCTCGGCGAGCTCTCCCGGCGCCTCGCCCGCCCCGTGCGCTGGAGCGAGACCCGCTCGGAGAACCTCGTCGGCATGGGCCACGGCCGGGGCCAGGTGCAGCGCGTCACCCTCGGCGGCCGCGCCGACGGGCGGTTCGAGGCCTACCGCATCGACGTGCTCCAGGACGGCGGCGGCTACCCCAACATGGGCGCCGTGCTCCCCTTCGCCACCCGGGTCATGGCCAGCGGCGTCTACGACATCGGAGCGGTGGAGGTGAACGCCCGGTCGGTGGTCACCACCACCACCCCGACGGGCGCCTACCGGGGGGCGGGACGCCCCGAGGCCGCCGCCGCGCTGGAACGCGCTGTCGACCTCTTCGCCGCCGAGGCCGGGCTCGACCCCGCCGACGTGCGCCGGACCAACCTCGTCCCCGCCGACGCCTTCCCCTACCGCACCGCCACCGGCACGGTGTACGACAGCGGCGACTACGGGGGTGCCCTCGAGCGGGCGTTGGCCGCCTCCGACTACCCGGCGCTACGGGCCGAGCAGGCCCGGCGACGGGCCGCCGGCGACCCCGTGCTGATGGGCATCGGCATCGCCTGCTACGTCGAGATCACCGCCATGTCCGGAGGCGATGAGTTCGGATCGGTCGAGCTGCGCCCCGACGGCTCGGTGCTCGTGGTCACCGGCTCGAACCCGTACGGCCAGGGCCACGTCACCTCGTGGGCCATGCTCGTCGCCGAGCGCACCGGCCTCCCCCTCGACCGCATCGAGGTCGTCTACGGCGACACCGACGTCGTCCCCCGCGGCGAGGTCACGGGCGGCTCCCGCTCCGCCCAGCTCGCCGGGGCGGCGGTCGACGACGCCTCCGCCAAGCTGGTGATGCTGGCCCGCGAACGGGCCGCCGAGCTGCTCGAGGCCGCCCCCACCGATGTGGTGATCGACCCGGACCGGGGCGTCTTCCACGTCGTCGGCACCCCGGCGGTCACCGTCGACTGGGCGGCTCTGGCCGCCACCGCCCACCCCGACACCGGTGCCGGCGCCGTCGGCCCGCTCTTCGCGGTCGCCGACTTCACCGCCGAGGGGCCCACGTTCCCGTTCGGCGCCCACGTCGCGGTCGTCGAGGTGGACACCGAGACCGGCGCGGTGACGCTCGAACGCATCGTGGCGTGCGACGACGCCGGCACGATCCTGAACCCGCTCGTGGTCGACGGCCAGGTGCACGGCGGCCTCGCCCAGGGCGTCGCCCAGGCGCTGTTCGAGGAGGTCCGCTACGACGCCGACGGCAACCCGCTCACCGCCACCCTCGTCGACTACGCCATGCCGTCGGCCGCCGAGCTGCCGATGTTCGAGCGGGTGGCGATGGAGACCCCCACACCGATGAACCCGTTGGGGGCGAAGGGCATCGGCGAGTCGGGGACGATCGGCTCGACGCCGGCGGTGCAGAACGCGGTGGTCGACGCCCTCGCCCCGTTCGGCGTCCGCCACCTCGACATGCCCCTCACCCCCGAGAGGGTGTGGCGGGCCATCCGCGACGCGTGAGCCCGCCGATGCGGATCGGGCTGTTCGTCGCCGAGACCGGTCCGGGAGGGTCGGACATCGACGCCGTCGTCGACCGGGTGGTGTGGGCCGAACAGCAGGGCCTGGCCACCGGCTGGGTGCCCCACATCCCCTGGAGCCTCGACGCCCTCACCGTGCTGGCCCTCGCCGGTCGGGCCACGCACCGCATCGAGCTCGGCACCGCCGTGGTGCCCACCTGGTCGCACCACCCCTACGGCCTCGCCCAGCACGCCCTCACCACCCAGGCGGCGTGCGGGGGGCGCCTGGCCCTCGGCATCGGCCCGAGCCACCGCAGCGTGGCCGAGGGCTGGTACGGCGCCAGCTACGAGGGCGTGATCCACCACGTGCGCGAGTACGTGGAGGTCCTCGAGGCGGCCAACGCCGCCCAGGCCGAGGTGCTCTCCGGGGCCGCCGGACCGCTGGGCGGCCGCGTGCACCACGACGGCGACCTCTACCCGGTCGAGTCGCTGCTCGACGTCCCCGGGGCCACCGAGGTGCCGATCTTCCTCGCCGCGCTGGCCCCGCTGATGCTGCGCCTGGCCGGCGAGCGCACCGCCGGCACGATCACGTGGATGTGCGACGAACGGGCCCACGCCACCCACGTGCTGCCCCGCCTGGCGGCGGCCGCCGAGGCGGCCGGCCGGCCCACCCCGCGGGTGGTGGCGGGGCTCCCCGTCACGGTGTGCTCCGACCGCGACGAGGGCCTGTCGGTCGCGGCACGCCGCTACGCCATGTACCGCGAGATCCCGACCTACGCCCGGGTCCTGGCGCTCGGCGAGACCGGCGCCCCCGAACAGGTGGCCATCGTCGGGACCGAGGAGCAGGTCGCCGACCGCATCCGCTCCTACGCGAACGCCGGCGTCACCGACCTCGCGGCGATGACGTTCGGCGTCGGCGACACCCCCGAGGAGCGCACCGCCGGCCACGACCGCACGCTCGCGCTCCTCGCCGAGCTGGCCCGCGGCTGACCCTGGCTGACCCGGCGCCGATCCGACGATGACCACCCCGGCGACCGAGGAGGCCCGCACCCCCGAGGAACTGGTGCGCGACCTGCGGGCGCTCGGCATCAGCGAGGGCGACCTGGTGATGGTCCACGCGTCCCTGCGGGCCATCGGCCCGGTGCAGGGCGGGGCCGCCGGGGTGATCGAGGCCCTCGACGCCGCGGTGGGCCCGACCGGGACGGTGACCATGCTCCTCGGCGCACGCGACGACTGGGACTGGGTGAACTCGCGCCCCGAGGACGAGCGACCCGCGCTGTTGGCCGACGCGGCCCCGTTCGACCCGCTCACCACCCCCGCCCAACCCGACGTCGGCACCCTCGCCGAGGTGCTGCGCCGCCACCCCGGGACCGTCGTCGACGACAACCCCGAGGGGCGGTTCGCGGCGCGCGGCGCAGGAGCGGCCGAGCTCGTGGCCGACACCCCGTGGGACGACTACTACGGGCCCGGCTCGGTGCTGGCCCGCCTCGTCGCCGGCGGCGGCAAGGTGCTGCGCATGGGCGCCGACCCCGACACCACCTCGGTGCTCCACCACGCCGAGTACCTCGCCGAGGTGCCCGACAAGCTCCGGGTGCGCCGGTACCGAAAGGTGCTCGGGCCCGACGGGCCCGAGGTCCGCGTCGTCGAGGCGCTCGACGACGAGGACGGCATCGTCCCCGAGGCGGACCAGCCGGCCACCGACTACTTCGCGCTGATCCTCGATGCGTACCTGGCCACGGGACGGGCGACCGTCGGGCGGGTCGGCGACGCCGACAGCCACGTCCTCGACGCCGCCGACATGGTGGCCTTCGGGGCCCGGTGGATGGAGGAGCACCTGCCGTGGCCGGACGGCGCTCGGTCGACCGGCACCGCGACGGGGACGACGACGGGACCTCAGACCTCGAAGCGGTAGCCGACCTCGTCGTCGCCCACGATCCACCCCGCGGTCGGCTCGGCGTAGTGGGTGCCGATCACGAGGGTGCGGCGGTCGCCGTGGGCGGCCCGCAAGGCTCGACGGGAGGCCGCCGAACCGACGCCGTCCCAGTCGCCGGCCATCCCCCAGTCGGGCTCGGCCCACTGCACGGGATGGTGGGTGGCGTCACCGGTGATGAGCGCCCGCTCCCCGCGCGACTCGACGAGCACCGACACGTGCCCGGGCGTGTGCCCCGGCGACGGGACGAGCCGGACCTCGTCGGTGATCGCGTGGTCGGTCTCGACGAGGTCGGCCTGCCCGGCGGCCACCACCCGGGCGACGGTGTCGTCGAAGTTGAGGGCGTAGCCGCCGGGGTCCGCTGTCCAGTGCTCGAACTCCACCCGGCCGAACAGGTACCGGGCGTTGGGGAACGTGGGCACCCAGCGCTCACCGTCGAGGCGGGTGTTCCACCCGACGTGGTCGAAGTGCAGGTGCGTGCAGCACACGACGTCGACGGTATCGGCGGGGCACCCGGCCGCCGCGAGACGGTCGGGGAAGTCGGTCGGCCCGCGCAGGCCCTCCATCCCCGGGAGCGACCGGTCCCCCACGCAGGTGTCGACCAGGATCCGGCGTCCGCCGCTCTCCACCACCAGCGAGTGGATGGAGAGCACGGTGGTGCCCTCGTCGTCGAGGAAGTGGGGGGCGAGCCACCCGGCGTGCGGCTCCAGGGCAGCGGCGTCGGCCGCCGGGAGGAGCCCCACGAGCGGGAGCGGTTGCTCGAGCTCCACCACCTTCGTCACGGTGACGTCCCCCACCGTCCAGCGTCGCGGCGGACTCATCGCACCGCCACCCTCCCCATCTCGCGACGCTCCGGCATGTAGTCGGCGACCGCGAAGTGCTGGGTGCAGCGCTCGTCCCAGATCACCACGTCACCGGGCGACCAGTGGTGGCGGAACTGGTGGTTCGGGTCCTCGGCGGCGGCGAACAGGATGCCCAGCACCGCCCGGCTCTCCTCGGGGTGCAGGCCGACGATCGACTCGGTGAAGCCACGGTTGACGTTGAGGTAGGGACGCCCGGTGCCGGGGTGCCAGGCGACCACCGGGTGCTCGACGCCCGGGAAGAGCTCGCGCACCTGCGCCACGAGCTCGGGCCCGGCCTTGCTCACGAACGCCTTCCCGACCCCCATCGTGTGCACCGCCGCCAACGGCTCGACGAACGCCTGGAGCGGCGGCGACAGGGCGTCGTACGCGGCGTACGCGCTCGAC
Source organism: Acidimicrobiales bacterium (assembly GCA_025455885.1). Classification (NCBI taxonomy): domain Bacteria; kingdom Bacillati; phylum Actinomycetota; class Acidimicrobiia; order Acidimicrobiales; species Acidimicrobiales bacterium. The sequence continues at coordinate 104,430 of JALOLR010000011.1, read as the reverse complement.
CAGATGGTGTCGCCACCCCGCGCCGGGAGGTCGACGGCGCGCAGCGTGCCGTAGGTGGGGGGCTCGACGTCCCAGCTCACGTCGGTGTGCCACTCGTCCTGGTAGGGCGGGTGGTCGACGTCGTCCACGATGTGCTCGCAGCGCGGCTCGGACGCCGACGCCCGACCCAACGGATGGATGTACGGCGCGCCGAATCGCAGGGCGAAGGCCAGCTGGCCCTCGTCGTCGAGGTCCTGGTCGGGCAGGACGAGGACGAGGTGCTCGTCGAGCAGGGCTCCGAGCTCGGCCCGGCGGTCGTCGTCGAGCCCGTCGCGCAGGTCGATGCCGCGCACCGCGGCGCCGAGCCGCCCCGCCGTCGGCGTCACCGAGAGACCGGTGGCGGTCGTGGTCATCGTCCCTCCCCCGTCGGGGCCCTCACCCCGTCCGGGCCCGACGCTAGCGGTCGCCTCAGCCGGGGTTCAGGTTGCTGCAGTCGTCGAACACGACGATCGACGGCGACACCTCGGCGGTCGCCCCGAACTGCAGGGTGAGCGCGATCGGTGGCAGCCCGGCGAGCGGGACGTCGACGGCGACGGTGCCGTCGGCCGCCGTCACCGGGGCAGCGACGAGCTGGCGCTTCTCCCGGGCGTCGGGCCAGGTGATGAGGGTGACCTGCCACTGGTCGGCCCGGCGGGCGATGCGCAGCTCGAAGCTGAGCGGGTCGAGCGGATCGCCCTGGGCGACCACGAAGGTCGGGTCGGGGACGTCGGCCACCGGGCCGACCACCTCGAAGCGCACCGCCAGCTGCTCGCCCTCGACGGTGGCCTCCGCGGTGACGAGGTCGATGCCGGCCAGCGCGGGCAGCACCTCCGGGGGGACGCCGGCGGGAACGTCGAGATCCCCGGTCGGGTCGTCGCAGCGGTCACCCGAGCTCGAGGGGACGACGGCCGACGTGGACGGGGCGGCCGCGTCGCCGTCGTCGGACCCCGAGCACCCCGCCGATCCCACGGAGGTGACGACGAGGCCGACGACCACGGCGAGGGCGGCCAGCCGCGGACGAGGGCTCATCGCCGTGCCGCCGCGAGGCGCCGGCGGGTGACCTCGAAGCACGCCAGCGCGCCGGCCGAGGACACGTTGAGCGATGCGAGCTGTCCGAGCAGGGGGATGCCGGCCACGGCGTCGCACCGCTCGCGGACCAGCCGGGACAGCCCCTTGCCCTCCGCGCCGAGCACCAGGCAGACGGCCTGGTCGGCCACCTCGAGGTCGAACAGGTCGGTGTCACCGCCGGCGTCGAGGCCGATCACCCAAACCCCGCGTGCCCGCAGCTCGCGCAACGCGTTGGGAAGACCGCCGACGAGGGCCATCGGCAGGTACTCGACGGCCCCGGCGGCCGCCTTGGCCACGGTCGGGGTGACGTGCACCGCGCGGTGCTTCGGCAACACCACCCCGGTGACGCCGGCGCACTCGGCCGACCGCAACAGCGCGCCGAGGTTCCCGGGGTCGGTGACCCCGTCGACGGCGAGCAGGAACGGAGGCGCCCCGGTGGGCCCCGGGCGGCGGGCGAGGTCGTCGAGGTCGGCATCGTCGAGCGCCTGGGCCCTGGCCACGACGCCCTGCGGGGCCTCGGTCCGCGCCTCGGCGAGCAGGCGGGTGCGGGTCACCTCCCGTACCGGCACCTTGAGGTCGAGGGCGAGGTCGACGATGTCCTGGAGCACCTCGTTGTCGTCCTGGTCCTCGGCCACCAGGATCTCGCGCACCCGGCGGCGCCCGGCGAGGAGGAGCTCGCGCACCGCCTGGCGGCCCTCGACCTGGTCGCCCCCGAGGCCGTTGTCGCGGCTCGTGCGCCGGACCGCCGGGCCCGGGGAGGAGCGGGCCGACGAGCGGGCGGGCCCGGGCCGACGCGCCGCCGATCCGGGCCGGTCGGCCTTGCGCACGGACGCCGCGGCGTGCTTGGCCCGCTTCGCCTCGACCGCCTTCTGCGCCGCCGGGGACAGCGGCTTGGCGGCCCGCGTGCCGGGAGCGCCCCGCTTGGCCGCGCTCGACCCGCCGCGACCGCCCTTCGACGACCCCGTGGGGGCCCGTCCACCCTTCGGCGCACCCTTCGGCGCACCCTTGGGAGCACCCTTCGACGAGCCCTTCGAAGAGCGGGGCGGGGTCACGAGGCGGCGCTCACGACGGCGACGGCGAAGCAGGCGATCCCCTCGACACGACCGATGGCCCCCAGGCCCTCGGCCCGGTTCCCCTTCACCGTGACGGGCGCCCCGACGGCGGCCGAGAGGTTGTGCTCCATCTCGTCACGCCGTGGCGCCAGCTTCGGGCGCTCGCACACGACGGCGCAGTCGACGTTGCCGGGCTCCCACCCGGCCGAGCGGACCCTCGACGCCACCTCCGACAGCAGCGCCACGCTGTCGGCGCCCGCCCACGTCGGGTCGGTGTCGGGGAAGAGCCCACCGATGTCGCCGAGCCCGGCCGCCCCGAGCAGTGCGTCGGCGCACGCATGGGCGACGGCGTCGGCGTCGCTGTGGCCGAGCAGTCCCCGCTCGCCGTCGAAGCGCACCCCGCCGAGGACGAGCACCCGCCCCGGGTCGTCGGTGAAGGCGTGGACGTCGAACCCCTGTCCGACCCTGACCGTCATGACGTCAACCTACGGCACGGCCAACACGTCGACGAGCGCGACGGCGAGCGCCAGGTCATGCGGTCCGGTGATCTTGATGTTGGTGGTCTCCCCCGGCACCACGACCACGGTGGCGCCGACGGCCTCCACGAGCCCGGCGTCGTCGGTGGCCGTGGCGCCCGAGCCGTGGGCCCGGCGCAGGACGTCGGGCCGGAACGCCTGGGGGGTCTGCACGGCGACGAGCTCGGCCCGGTCGAGGGTCTCGGTGACGACGGTGAGCCCCTCGGTGTCGTGGCCGGCCGGCCCGGGTGCGGTGCGCTTGATGGTGTCGGTCACGGGGACGGCGGGGATGACGGCGTCGGCGCCGTCGTGGACGGCCTGGACGACGGCCCGGTGCAGGGCTGCGGAGGCCAGGGGCCGGGCGGCGTCGTGGACCACCACGACGGCGGCGTCGGGGTCCACCACGGCCAGCCCCGCCCGCACCGAGTCCGCCCGCTCGGCTCCCCCGGTCACCGCGACGTCGGCGGCGCCCGACGCGACGAGCGCCGCCCCTTCGTCCTCCTCGCCCTCGGCCAGGACCACGACGACGTGGTCGGCCGCCGCGCGGGCCGTGGCCAGCGACCGGTCGATGACCCGCTCGTCGCCGATGAGGGCGTACTGCTTGGGCTGGGGACCGCCGAAGCGATGGCCCCGTCCGGCGGCGAGGACCACGGCCCACACCGGTCCGTCGGCCGGGCCGGCGCTCAGGTCCCTCTCGAACGACATCGTGCTCCTCCACCGGCGGCCGTGCTGCGCGGGCCAGTCTCGCGTCGCCACGCCGGCCGGGCACGGACGCTCCGCGCCGACGCCGGCTCGTCCGTGGGACGCCCGTCACATGACGAGCGTGTGACGGATAGGGTGCCCGCCGTGGTGGAGCCTCGGCTGTTGAGCGACGTGGAGTTCTTCCAGGGCTTCGAGGGCGCGGCCTTCGACGACCTGGTGGCGGCCGCGGAGACCCGCAGCTACAACCGGGGCGACGTGGTGTTCACCGAGAGCGACGTGGCCACCGAGCTGTTCGTGGTGGAGTCGGGACGCATCGCCATCGCCAACAAGTCCGACGACGGCCGCGAGTCGGTCGTGGCGCTCATGGAGCGCGGCGACCTCTTCGGGGAGATGCCGCTCTTCGACCGGATGCCGCGCTCCGCCGAGGCCCGGGCACTCGAGCCGTCGGCGTGCACCGCCATCCCCTACGCCCCGCTGCGCGACATCTACGAGCAGCGCCCCGAGCTGCTCTGGAACGTGGTGGCCCTGCTGGCCACCCGGCTGCGCAACACCGACGAGCAGCTGGCCGACTCGGTCTTCCTCGACGTCACCGGCCGCACCGCCAAGCGCCTGCTCGAGCTGGCCGGCGAGGCCGACGAGTTCTCCCTCCCGATCACCCAGGAGGAGCTCGCCGGCATGGTGGGCGCGTCCCGGGAACGGGTCAACAAGGCGATCGCCAGCTTCGTGCGCCTCGGGTGGATCGAGCAGTCCGAGCGCCGGTACCGGATCACCGACCGCGAGCAGCTCAGCCGCCGAGCTCGCTGACGTCGGGGTAGGCCTCGCCGACGAGGTCCTCCGACAGCGCCCACAGCGCGGCGGCCACCCGGGGGTCGGCGGCGTGGGGGGCCGGCGCGGCGACGGCGCGGTCGGCGGTGTACGCCCCGCCCTGCCCCTCGAGCTCGGGGGCGGTGGCCGCCCACACCGTGGTGGAGGCGCCGACGTCCACCTGGACGAGCGGCGGGAGCTGCGTGCCGGCCTTCGACGCCCGACCGGCGAGCTCGGCCATGTCGTCGCGGGTGAAGTGTCGCCCGAGCTCGGTGGCCACCATGCCCGGGTGCACCGAGTAGGCGTGCACCCCGAGGGGCCCGTAGCGGCGGTCGAGCTCGGCGGCGAAGAGCACGTTGGCCGACTTCGACTGGCCGTAGGCGTCCATCTTCCCGTAGTCGCGCCGCTCGTAGTTCGGGTCGTCGAGGTCGACGCCCGCCGCGTGGTGCCCGGCCGAGCTGAGCACGACCACCCGCGACGGCGCAGCCGCGACGAGGAGCGGGAGGAGTCGCCCCACCAGGAGGAAGTGGCCGAGGTGGTTGGTGCCGAACTGGAGCTCGAAGCCGTCCTCGGTGCGACCGAACGGCACCATCATGATGCCGGCGTTGGCGATCAGGAGGTCGAGGCGGTCGAGGCGCCCGCCGATGTCGTCGGCGAACGACCGGATCGAGGACAGCGACCCGAGCTCGAGGACCCCGAACTCCACGGACGCGCCGTCGACGGCCTCCTCGATCGCCGTCACCGCCGCGTCACCCTTCTCGGCCGATCGGGCGCTGACCACGACGCGGGCGCCCGCCGCGGCGAGCGCGCGGGCGGTCTCGAGGCCGAGGCCGGTGGTGGCCCCCGTGACGAGGGCCGTCCGCCCTCGGAGGTCGACGTCGCGGAGGACCTCGGTCGTGGTGGTGGTGGGGGCGGTGTCGCTCACAGGACGTCCTCCGGGGCCGGCCAGTCGGCGGGCCAGTCGTGGTTCACGGTCATCGACCAGTCGGGCTCGCGCCGCTCCAGGAACGCGTGCACGCCCTCCCGGGCGTCGGGCTCGCCCATCAGGTGGTGGTGGAGCACCGTCTCGGCCTCGTCGACCTGGTCGGGCCGCAACCCGAACGACCCCCACATCAGGCGCTTCGCCACCGCCACCGACACCGGGGCGGTGTTCACCGCCATGTCGTGGGCCAGCTCGAGGGCGGCCGGGAGCACCTCGTCGTTGGGGAGCACCCGGTTGGCGACGCCGAGGTCGCGGGCCTCGGAGCCGAGGAACGTGCGCCCGGTCAACAACACGTCGGCGGCGTTGCCCATCCCGGCGATCCGCGGGAGCGTCCAGTGGCTGAACGCGTCGGGCATCACGCCGCGGCGCACCTGGACCACCCCGTACTTGGCGTCGAGGGCCATGATGCGCAGGTCGCAGTGCAGCGTGAGGGTGAAGCCGATCCCGATGGCGTGGCCGTTCACCGCGGCGATGACGGGCTTGCGGATCTGCCACGCGGTGGGCGTGACGGGGCAGGCCCGGAAGCTGGGCGCGTCGCTGCGCTCGAAGACGTCGCTGCCGGAGGTGAAGTCGGCCCCGGCGCAGAACGCCGGAGGGGTGCCGGTGAGCACCACGACCCGGATGGCGTCGTCGGTGTCGGCCCGGCGGTAGAGGTCGCCGAGGGCGGCGCCCATGGCGCCGCTGAAGGCGTTGCGGCTGTCGGGACGGTTGAGGGTGGCCACAGCCACGCCGTCGTCTCGAAGGTCGACGAGCAGGTCGTCGGTGCCGGTGTCGATCGCCGTCACACCCGCACCTCTCCGGCGTGCCCGGCGGCGACGGACGCCTCACCGATGGCGGCGATCAACTCGGCGATCGTGTCGTCGGAGATCTCATAGCCGGGAAAGTAGGTGCAAACCCGGGAGGCGAACGGCCCGAAGCGGTCGACGATCTCGGCGGCCACCTCCTTCGGCGTGCCGAACACGGCGATGGTGCGCATGAGGTCGTCATCGATGCGGTCGGCCATGCCCACCCAGTCACCCTGCTTCGACAGCGCGTTGAGCTCGGTCTGGAGGTCCCCGCGACCCTCGACGTCGAGCACCGGCCGGTAGGAGGGCGTCGAGCCGTAGAAGCCGAGCAGGTACTTCACGCCCGCCGCCGCGGCGGCGAGCTCCTCGTCGGTGCGGCCGGTGGCGACGATCACCTCGGCGATCACCTCGAAGTCCTCCCCGGTCCGCCCGGCCGCCCGCAGCCCCGCCTGCAGCGCCGGCACGGTGCGCTCGCGCATGTGGCGGGCGCTGTTGAACGGCATCACCAGGATGCCGTCGGCCACCTCGGCCGTCATCTGGCACATCTTCGGCCCGAGGGCGCCGATGAGCACCGGGGGACGGCCGAAGGGGTTGGGCCCCGGGTTGAAGTTGGGCGTCATGAGCGTGTGGCGGGTGTACTCGCCGGTGTACGCGAAGGGGCCCTTGCCCTCGAAGTGGTCGAACATCATCGAGATGGCCTCCACCCACTCGCGCATCTTGGCGACCGGCTTGCCCCACTGGGACCCGTACCGCTTCTCGATGTGGGGCTTGATCTGCGACCCGAGCCCGAGGCGGAACCGCCCCTCGCTGAGCAGCTGGAGGTCGTGGGCGGCATAGGCGAGGTGCAGCGGGCTGCGGGGGAACGCCATCGCCACGTTGGTCATGAGCTCGAGGTCGACGACCTGGCTCGCCATGACGAGCGGGAAGAACAGATCGTGGGCGTTCTCGAAGGAGAACAGACCGGACGCACCGGTGGCGACCAGCTCCCGAGCCCGCTCGGCGGCGCCCTCCGGACCGCTCATGGCGATGCCCAGGTCGACCTTCATGGGTTGCTCCCGTTCCCCGGCGCCGGGACGGCGACGGCCACCCGCCTGTTCTAGCCGACCCCGTCCGGGGCCCTTCCGGCCGGGACGGCCACGACGGGCGTTCGCCTACAGTTCGGCCCATGAGCGACACCCCGGCCAGCCAGAAGAACGAGGCGTTCGACGAGCCGTCACGCGACGAGATCCCCGGGATCTCCCGACAGCACACGGCCTGGCTGGAGACCACCGACGAGGAGTCGGCGTGGATCATCGCCGGGATGGACCACGTCATCCTGCACACGGTCGGTCGCCGGTCCGGCAACGAGCACAAGGTCACGCTGCCGTTCTGGCTCGACCCCGAGGGTCGTCGGGTCGTGGTCGGCTCGTTCGCCGGAGCGCCGACGAACCCGGCGTGGTGCCTCAACCTCATGGACCGCGACGCGAACCCGAGGGTGAAGATCCGGGTGCGGGGCGGCTTCTACGAGTGTGACGCGGAGGTCCTGTCGGGTGACGAGCGGGCCCGCATCTGGGCGCTGCTCACCGCCGACCGCGAGTACTACGTCGACTACCAGTCCCGCACCGAGCGGGAGCTCCCGTTGGTGCGCTTCGACAACCTCGTGGCCGTCGAGGGCTGAGACGCAGGTGGTGCACGGTGCCCGGAGACGCTCGACCGCCGGGCGCTGACGGGTTCAGGCGGGCCACCGCGGTGCGATCGCAGGCACCGGCCCCGACCTCGGCGCCCGCCACCTCGAAGTGGGACGCCGCCATCGGGGAGGGCTGGGACGTCGCCGGCAACGCCAACGGCGGCTACCTCCTCACCATCGCCGCTCGCGCCCTCGGAACCGCCCTGGGGCGGCCCGACCCGGTCACCGTCACCGCCCACTTCCTCGCCCCCGGCCGACCGGGTGACGTGACGGTCGAGGCCCACGTCGTCAAGCAGGGGCGCCGGTTCGGGACGGGGACGGCCACGATGTGGACCGGGAGTCGACCGCTGCTCACCTGCGTCGGCAGCTTCGGCGACCTGAGCGGCGCCCACGACGATGCACCCGAGCTGGTGGACCGCACACCGCCGGAGCTCCCACCCGCCGAGGCGTGCACCGAGCTGGTGCCGACCGACACGTTCCCTCCACCGTTCGTCGGCCAGGTCGAGCTGCGCCTGCACCCCGACGACTCGGGCTTCGGCTCCGGCCGGGGGTCGGGGCGGGCCCGCATGCGGGGCTGGTTCCGCCTCCGCGACGGCGAGGTCTGCGACACCCTCGCCCTCCTGTGCGCCGTGGACGCCTTCCCTCCGACGGTGTTCAACGCCAACCTGCCGATCGCCTGGGCGCCGACCCTCGAGCTCACCGCCCACGTCCGGGCCCGACCGGCCCCGGGATGGTTGCGCTGCGAGTTCTCGTCCCACTTCATCACCGGCGGGTTCCTCGAAGCCGACGGTGAGGTCTGGGACAGCCGGGGCCACCTGGTCGCCCAGTCCCGACAGCTGGCGCTGGTACCCCGGGCCTGAGCTCAGCCCGTCGACGGGCCGTGGACGGGCGGACCCGCGGCGAACCACAGGCGGGCGGCCAGTTCGCCGAAGAAGGACCGCCGGGCGGCGGCATCGAGGTCCCGGGTGGCGTGCTCGGCGAGGGCCCGCTTGCCGGGGTAGGAGCGGGTCAGGTCCTGGGGGTGGTCGGAACCCCAGCAGAGCCGATCGGCTCCGAACGCCGATCCCAGGCGCTCGACCGCCGCCGCCGGATCGCCGTCGTCGCGCTCCGCCGCCTCGAGGACGTAGCTCGTGACCTTCAGCGACACCGACGCCACGGCGGCGAGGCGGTCCAGCGCCGCCCACCCGTCGGCCCCGTCCCGGTCGGGGAAGCCGCAGTGGTCCACCGCCACCGCCACGCCCGGCTCGGCCTCGGCGGCGACCGCCACGGCGTCGAGGTCCGCGGCGAAGGTGCAGGTGACCAGCCCGACGGACAGCTCGGCGGCGGCGCGCCAGATCTCGGTCGCCCGGGCGTCGTGCAGCGCCGCCGCGCCGTCCACCCCCACGCCGAACAGCCGGACGGCGACCGGACGGACCTCGGCCCCGGCCACCGCGGCGACGAGGTCGCGGGCCGGGTCCGGCGACGCCAGGTCCACCGCGGCGACGAACGCGAACCGCGCAGGGTGCTCGGCCACGGCGCGCGCCGCGCACCGGGCGTCGTAGCCGTAGACCCCGACGGCCTGCACGACCACGGCGCGGGCCACCCCGCCGGCATCCATCTCGCCCAGCAGGGCGTGCGCCGAGCCGCCCTCGGAGGCCCACCCGCTCCCCACTCCCGTCGGACGAAAGGGGAACCGCGGGTCGTCGCCGCAGGCGACGTGGGTGTGGGCATCGACGACCTCCGCCGTCCGCGCGGACGGCGGCGCCCCGCTCGACTCGACCCCGGTCATGCCTCGCGTCGACACGTCCCCTCCGAACCCCGCTCCGGCCACGTCCGGGTCCCGCCTGCTGCGAGCGGCTCCGACGACGCCGGTCAGCCTAGAGTCTGATGGCATTCGACTCTCGGAGGGGCCGCCGTGACCACCCGACCCACGACCTACGAGCCGGCCACCGTCGAGCTGGCCGACGCCAGCCCCGAGGCGATGTTCGCGTTGCTCGCCGACCGGGGCATCGGCGACGGCCTCCCGGTGGTGCCACCCACGCCGGACCGGGTCGACGCCATGCTCGACCACGCCGCCGGCGACCCCGACGCCGTCCTGTTCACCCTCGAGCCGCGGGCCGGCATCGTCACCCGCCGGGTGGTCGCCGTCAACGCCGTGATGGCCGGCTGTCCGCCCGAGGTGTTCCCGGTGGTGCTCACCGCGCTGCGGGCCCTCGCCCGACCAGAGGTCAACCTGCGCGGCGTCAACGCCACGACCCACCCGGTCGCGCCCATGGTCGTCGTCCACGGCGAGGTGGTCGACCGGTGCGGCTTCAACAGCGGCGTCGGCGCCTTCGGGCCGGGGAACCGCGCCAACGCGACCGTCGGCCGGGCCGTCCGCCTCACGATGCTCGCCGTGGCCGGCGCCACCCCCGGCCTCGGCGACGCGGCCACCCACGGCCAGCCCGCCAAGTACACCTTCTGCGCCGCCGAGAACCTCGCCGCGAGCCCCTGGGAGTCCTACCCCCGCAGCCGCGGCATCGACGCCCCGAGTGCCGTCACCGTCCACTGCGGGGAAGGGCCGCACAACGTCCACGACGCCGAGGCGGCCGGCGACCCGGCCCTCATCCTCGACAAGATCGCCTCGGCGATGACATCCCTCGGCCAGAACAACGCCCCGATCAGCCGGGCCGAGTACTTCGTGGTACTGGGGCCCGAGCACGCCCGGAGCCTCGCCGACCGCGGCCTCACCCGCGCCGACGTCGCGTCGTACCTCTTCGACCACGCCCGCCTCCCACTCTCGTTGCTGCGACGGCACTTCCAGGAGCGGGCCTGGCAGCAGTGGATGCACATCTGCGCCGACGACCACCTCGTCCCCATGACCGGCGATGCCGACAACATCCGCGTCCTGGTCGTCGGCGGCCCCGGCAAGCACTCGCTGGTCGTGCCCTCGTGGGGCGTCACCCGCAGCGCCACGCTGCCCCTGGAAGGTTGAGCCCGTTGACCGTCACCGTCTACCTCCCCGACTCCGAGCCTGGCCCCCCCGCCGCCACCATGGCCCCGTCACCCGCCTCGCTGGCCGGGTTGCGCATCGCCGTGCTCGACAACGGCAAGCCCAACGCCGACGTGGTCATGACCGCCGCCGCCGAGGCCCTGGCCCGCCGCACCGGCGCCACGGTCAGCCTCGTCACCAAGAAGGGCCCCCGCGGCGAATCGGCCAACGCCGCCGTGCGATGCGACCCGGACATCTTCGAGCAGGTGGTCGCCGAAGCCGACCTGGTGATCACCGGCGCCGCCGACTGCGGCAGCTGCACCGCGTACTCGGTGACCGACGCCATCGAGCTCGAGAAGGCCGGCCGCCCCGCGGTGGTGGCCACCACCACCCAGTTCGAGCCCGTCGCCACCACTCTGTCGACCAGCTTCGGCCAGCCCCACACGCGGCTGCTGGTGCTCCCCCACCCGATCGGCGGCACCGACGCCGACACGCTCGGCCAGTGGGCCGAGGCCGCCACCGATGAGCTGATCACGCTGTTCACCACCCCCCGGGGCTGAGCGGGTGACCGTCGAGATCGACCTCACGGGGCGAACGGCGCTGGTCACCGGCGCCGGCGCGGGCATCGGCGCCGAGATCGCCGCCTGGCTGGGCCGGGCCGGGGCGTGGGTGGCGGTGCACGACGTGCGCCGCCCACAGGCCGACGCCACCGTGGCCCGCATCGAGGCGGAGGGAGGTCGGGCCTTCCCGGTGATCGCCGACGCCCGCGACGACACCGCACTCGAGGGGGCCGTCACCCAGGCCGACACGACCTTCGGTGGCCAGCTCGACATCGCCGTCAACAACGTGGGCATGTACGGCTCGCAGCGTCCGGGGCCGGTCGAGACGCTCGATGGAACCCATTGGCGGGACCTGCTCGACCAGAACCTGGTGCTCACCGCGCTGGCCGGCGCAGCCGAGGCCCGGGCCATGATCGCCGCCGGTCGCGGCGGGGTCATCCTCAACATCAGCTCGGGCGAGACCACCCGTCCCGCGCCGTTCATGGCCGCCTACGCCGCAGCCAAGGCCGGCATCAACCACCTCACCCAGACCATGGCCGTGGAGCTGGGACCGCACGGCATCAGGGTGCTGGCCATCGCCCCGGGCACCACTCTCACCGAGACCGTGCGCGACGCCTTCGACGACGACCACGTCGCGGCCCTGGTCGAGTCGACCCCGCTGCGGCGCATGACCGAAGCCGACGAGCTGGGCCGCCTCGCCGTGTTCCTGGTGAGCGACCTGGCCCGCTGCGTCACCGGGCAGCTGATCCTGGCCGACGCCGGGGCACACCTCTCGCGCACCCGCCCGGCCAACCGACCCGCCGCAGCCGCCGACCGGAGCGAGACCCCGTGACCGACACCGCCACCGTCGCCGAGGCCCTCGTGCCCGTGCGCGAGATGCTGCAACTCGATGGTGCCGACATCGAGCTCGTCGACGTCACCGACGACGGGACGGCCCATCTCCGCCTCCTGCTGGTCGAGGCGGGCTGCGCCGAGTGCGTCCTGCCGACGGCGATGCTCGAAGGCGTGGCCCTCCAACTGATGACACCCTTTGCACCCGGCCTCACCGCAGTCACGATCGACGACCCCCGCACGACCTGAGAGGGCTTCACCCCGGCTCGTCGGCGAGCACGCGGAACGAGCACCTCGGACCGGTGGCCGACGCCAGTCGGGCGTCGGCCGTGACCAGATCGACCTCGAACACCTCGGCCAACGCGACGTAGACCGCGTCATGGGCCGTGACGTTGGCCCGCAGCTCGAAGGCCCTCCTGAGCAGCGAGGTGAGCGGGTGGGGTCAGTCGTCCTCGTCCAGTGCGCGCAACAGCACTCGCAAGTGCTGGCCGGTGAGCATCGCCGACACCGCCAGGGCGATCACGGCGACCAGCGCCCAACCCCACGTGGCCTGGAGGGTCTGTCCGAGGACGTTGAGGAGGCGGTTGTCCCGGGTGCTCTGGATACCCGCGAAGCCTCCGGCACTCGTCGCATCCCAGAACGTCACGAACAGCGACACCGTGGTGACGACCCACACGATGGCGGCCACTGCGGCCACGACCCGCAGGATTCGGGCGCTGCCCTGGAGCGAACGCATCGCCGACGCGGCCTCGGTGACGTCGGAGTCGGAGGCCAGGTACGGGTCGTCGCTCGGATCGGGGTCCATCGCACGAGTCTCGTTCCCGATCGGGGGCAGAGGCGTCATCCCCAGCGCTCCGCCTCGTGACACCGACGTGGTAGGCAACGGCGATGACCGCGCTGCTCGACCAGGAATGCCGGCTCACCTCGCTCGGCGACGGGGCCTACGAGCGCACCTGCGACCGAACCTGGTGGGGCTGGGAGGCCCAGCACGGCGGCTACGTGCTGGCACTGGCCAAGACGGCCATGGACGCGGAGCTGGGCGTCGACGGCATGGAGCCCCAGCACCTCACCGTGCAGTACCTCAAGCCCTTCGTCGACGGACCCTTCCGCGCCGAGGTCACCGTCGAGCGCCGAGGCCGCACGATGGCCAACGCGACGTGTCACATGTGGTCCGGAGGGCGCCTGGCGGGGGTGGCTCTCGGTTCGTTCGCCCGGCGGCGCCCGGTGCACCAGTTCCTGGCCGCCACCCCACCCGACGTCGCCCCGTTCGATCCCGACGAGGAACCGGTCGACCCCACCCTCCCCGTGCCCACCATGGACCGGGTGTGGCTCCATCCCCGTCTCCGGGAGGTCGTGGGTGACGGTGGCGCCCGGGTCTGCGGTTGGGTGCGGCCCCGCACGCCCGAGATCGTCGACCACCGCTGGCTGGGCCTGCTGGCCGACCTCTGGCCGCCGGTGGCGTACCAGGTGTGGGAGCAGGGCGCGGTGGCCCAGTCCGTGGACCTCACCTACCACGCCCGCTCCTCGCTCCCCCGGACCGACCTGCCCCCGGGCTCACCCCTGCTCGTGGTGCTCACGACCCGGGCGTCGAGCGGCGGCTTCGTCGACGAGGACGTCGAGATCTGGAGCGGCGCCGGCGACCTGCTCGGCCAGTGCCGCCAGATGCGCTTCATCCACTCCTGACACCCGCAGCCGCTCGTCAGAGCCTGGTCGTCGACGCCACCTCGTGCTCGTGCACCTCGGCGTCGCGCACCAGTGCCCAGAGCTGATCGGTCGGTCCCGAGCCCCGGAAGGACTCGGCGGCCTCAGCCGACGCCCACTGCTCGAACACGTTGATCCGATCGAGCTCGATCGGATCGGCCGAGAGGTGGAAGGCCCGGCACCCCGGGGCCGTCCGGGCGGCGGCGACGACATCGCCACACGCCGCCAGATACGTGTCGCGGTCTTCTGCTGCGACGGTCAGGGTGCCGGCCACGATGATCATGGCCCGAGCGTGCCACGACGGCCTGCTTGCCCGTGGGCGCCCGACGACCGACGATGGTCGTCCCATGGACACCGTCGTCGCCGTCTACTCCGTGGCCGTGGGCGCGTCGATGGCCGTGTGGTGGGCGGTGGAGCTGCGCAACGGGGTGCTCCACCGGAACGACCGGTCCCGGCCCGAGATCACGTTGCACGTGGTCGCCGAGGTCGTGACCGCGGTCGTGCTCGTCGCCGGCGGCGTCGTGATCCTCACCAGCGGGGCATCCAGCCTCGCCTTCGTCGGGCTCGGGCTGCTGCTGTACGCGGTTGTCCAGAGCCCGGGCTACTTCCTCGAGCGCGGCGAACGGACCATGGTGTGGATGTTCGCTGTGCTCGTGATCGTCACGAGCTCGGCGATCGTCGCTCTGCTCGCCGTCTGAGCCCCGCTCTGGCCCTGGAAGGCGATCCGCACCACCATGTGCGGCATCGTTCACGACGACCCGCGAGGATGGGGGTCGACGCACCCCAGATGAGGAGCCGACCATGACGGACCTGAGCACCGAGGCATCGCCGACGTTCGACGACATCGACGTGACCGACCTCGACGTGTTCGCCGAGCGCTACCCCGCGGAGTGGTTCGACAAGCTCCGCCGCGAGGCGCCCGTCTACCGCCATCCGGGCACCGCCGGCAGTGACGGGGAGGACTTCTGGCTGGTCACCTCGCACCGCCACGTCACCGAGGTGCACAAGGCCGGTCTGCTCTACAGCCACCAGACCGGACCCGGCCGCGACGGCGCCGGCGGCATCGCCCTCACCGACCAGCCGCCGGAACTGGGCCCGGGCCTCATGATGGTCAGCACCGATCCGCCCCAGCACACCCGGTACCGCAAGCTCGTCAACTCCGGGTTCACCCCCCGCATGATCCGCCGCCTCGAGGAGGCGCTGCGCCAGAAGACCAACGCCGTGCTCGACCGGGTCACACCCGTGGGTGAGTGCGACTTCGTGGTCGACGTGTCCGCCGAGCTGCCGCTGCTGGCCATCGCCGAGATCATCGGGGTGCCCGCCGAGGACCGCGCCAAGCTGTTCGACTGGAGCAACCGGATGATCGGTAGCCAGGACAGCGAGTACGGGTCGGGCGCTCCGGCCGAGGAGATGGGCTCGGACTACGCCAACGTCATCATGGAGATGGCGATCTACGCCAGCGAGATGAGCAACGACAAGCGGGCCAACCCCGCTGAGGACGTCTGGACCAAGCTCACCGACGCCCAGGTCACCATGGAGGACGGCACCACCGTCGAGCTCACCGACCTCGAACGCGACCTCTTCTTCGCCCTGCTCGTCGTGGCCGGCAACGAGACCACCCGCAACGCCATCTCCAAGGGCCTCATCGCCTTCATGGAGCACCGCGACCAGTGGGACCGATGGATCGCCCACCCCGAGCTGGCCGACACCATGGTCGAGGAGATCCTGCGCTGGACCAGCCCGGTCAACTTCTTCCGCCGCACCGCCACCGCCGACACCGTGCTCGGCGGCCAGGCCATCGCCGCGGGCGAGAAGGTCGTGCTGTGGTACCCGTCGGCCAACCGCGACGAGGAGGAGTTCGGGCCCACCGCCGGCGAGTTCGACATCGCCCGGGACCCCAACCACCACGTGGCCTTCGGCGCCGGAGGGCCCCACTTCTGCCTCGGCGCCAACCTGGCCCGCCTCGAGATCAGGGTGATGTTCGAGGAGCTGGCTCGGCGGGTGCCCGACATCCGCCTGGCCGGACCGGTCCAGCGGCTGCGGATGAACCTGGTCGACGGCATCAAGCACATGCCCGTCGAGTTCACGCCCACCCCCGCCCTCGGGTAGCGGGTGAGCACGGACGGCGACTTCTTCGAGGAGGTCTACGCCCGGGCCGACGGCGACGAAGGCGCCATCCCCTGGCAGGACGCCCCGTCGCGCCCCCTCTTCGACGAGTGGTGGGCCCGACAGCCGGAGCGGCCCGGCGGGCGAGCGCTGGTCGTCGCCGCCGGGCTGGGCGACGACGCCGTCGCACTGACCGAGAAGGGGTACGTGGTCACGGCATTCGACGCCTCCCCCAGCGCCGTCGACTGGGCCCGACGGCGCCACCCCGACGCCCCCGTGGCGTGGGAGGTCGCCGACCTCCTCCACGCACCAGCGGGGTGGCGGCACGCCTTCGACCTGGTGGTCGAGGTGTTCACGGTGCAGTCGATCGACCCGGACCTCGAGGTCGCGGCCGCCGAGGCCATCCGGTCGTTCGTGGCCCCCGGCGGCACCCTGCTGGCCATCGCCCTGGTCGGCGACCCCACCGGACGGGGACGACCGTGGCCGCTGGCCGCCCCGGTCGTCGATGCGCTCTGCGCCGGACTCCGGGTGGTCGACCGTCGCGCCGTGCGGCTCGACCCGGCCACCGAGGTGGTCAGGTTCGAGCTCGAACGTCCGGCGTGACCGGGTCGGCGCCGACGTCGCCGGCCACGGCGGCCAGCTCGCGGACGAACACGGCGATCATCCGCTCGACCGTCTCGTCAGGGTCGGCGGGCATGGTGAGCAGGCCGTCGCGGCGCATGAGCGAGAACCCGTGCACCGACGCGAACACGATCCGGTACCAGTGCAGCGCGTCGGCGTCGTCGAGGCCGTAGGAGCGGAAGACCAGGTTGAGGGGACGGCCGACCGACGCCATGGCCGCGCCCAGCGCCGGATCGTCGCCGGGCGGGAGGAGCGTCGCGTCGTAGAGGCCGGGGTGCGCGAGGGCGAAGCCCGCGTAGGCCCGCACGATCCCGGCGAGGGCGTCCGGGCCCGAGCGGCCCGCGGCCGCCTCGGCCAACGACCCGGCCAGGCGGTCGAGGGCGACGACGGCGACCGCCCGGCGCAGGTCGTCGAGCCCGTCGACGTGGGCGTAGAGGGACTGGGTCCGGACCCCGAGTCGGTCGGCCACCTGGTGCAGACGGACGGCGTCGACCCTCCCGGCGTCGTCGACGAGGGCCACCGCCGCATCGACCACCGCCGCACGGTCGAGCCCCACCGGTGCCGCCATGCGCCGCACCGTACCGCCAAGCTCCCCCGCCCCACTCCGCCCCGCCCCGCCCCGCCCCGCCCCCATGCGAACTGTTGAACGCTCCGCTCGGTATTCCGAGCTGACGACGCAACAGTTCGGGGGGTGGAGCTGGGTCGGCCGGGCCACATGCGAACTGTTGAGCGCTCCGCTCGGTATTCCGAGCTGGCGACGCAACAGTTCGGGGGGTGGATCAGGTGGCGAGGAACGCGAGGGCGCGGGCCCACGCGTCGGCGGCGTCGTCGGGGCGGTGCGCGGGCCGGGTGGCGTCGTGGACGAACCCGTGCTCGGCCCCCTCGTAGCGCACGATCTCGACACCGAGCGCCTCGGCGTCGGCGACGTCCTCCGGCGGCGTGTAGGGATCGGCCGTGCCGATGACGGCCATGGTCGGACAGCGCTGCGGGCGCGCCAGCGCCTCGAGCGGGTCGACCATCGTGGGGCCCCGCCAGCTCTCGGGCAGGCGGATCATCCCGTAGAAGGCCACCGCCCGGTGGAAGCGGCCCGTCCCGGCCGCGGCGAACGTGACCATCCCGCCCATGCAGAAGCCGAGCACGCCCACCGTCGGTGCGTCGGTGGCGTCCGCCGCCGCCACCACATCGACCAGCATCCGCTCGGTGCCCACCTCGGCGACCCCTCCCGCCATCCGCTCCTCGACGGTCCAGCCCTCGTGCCCGGCGAAGGGCTCGGGACAGCACACCGCCCATCCGGTCTCGGCGGCCAACCGGTCGGTCATCTCGTCGAACAGCGTCCGCAGTCCCATGATGTCGGGGATCACGACGAGGCCCCGGTCGGGCGTCGAGCCCCCGGGACGGGCGAGGGCGGCGGCGGCGCCGGACGGGAGCTCGATGCGCATGGCCGCATCCTGCCACCCGTCCCGCCCCGCTGCTCCCCCATGACCGCGAGCACGCGTACCGGTGCCCGGCGCGGTCGGGAGCACGGGTGACGCGCCCGTCATGAGCACGGCTGACACGCCCGTCGCACGGCTGAGGCGCCCGCCGGGGCGGGCGTTCAGCTGTAGTGGTCGAGGATGCTCGCCTCGGCGAGACGGGAGAGGCCTTCCTTGATGGCCCGGGCCCGCTGGTCGCCCACCCCCTCGACCTCCTCGAGGTCGGCGATGGTGGCGCGCATGATCGTCGACAGGTTGCCGAACCGCTCGACGATGCGGTCGATCACCCCTTCGGGGAGGCGGGGGATCCGGGCCAGGAGGCGGTAGCCCTTCGGCTCCACCGGGTCGTCGAGGTCGGCGGTGGCGCCGGAGGGGAGGTGGAGCACCTCGGCCACCGCCTTCATGTCGAGCAGCTTCTCGGTGCCCAGCCGGGCCAGACCGTCCATGGCCTCCTCGAGGTGCCAGTCGTTCTCCTCGTGGAGGTAGTCGACGACCACCAGGCGACGCTCGTCCTCCACCCCGGCGAGCACCTCCTCGAGCTGGAGCCGGATGAGGCGCCCGTCGACGCCGAGCTCCACGATGTCGAACTCGATCTCCTCGGCGATGCGCAGCACCATCTCGGTGCGCTGCAAGAGCATCACCACGTCGCGGAGGGTGACGAGGTCCTCGACCTCGAGCGCGGCGAGGTTCTGGGACACCTCGATCAGGCGGTCCTTGTAGCGCTCGAGGGTGCGCAAGGCCTGCGTGCCCCGGTCGAGGAGCCGCGGGACGGGGATGAGCTGTTGCTTCTCGTCACCGCAGTAGACGGCGATGATCGACATGTCCTCGGACACCGAGATGACCGGGAGGTTGATGGAGCGGGCCACCCGCTCGGCGGTGCGATGACGGGTGCCGGTCTCGGAGGTCGGGACGTTGGGGTTGGGCACCAGGTGCACGTTCGCCCGGGCGATCCGGCTGGCGTCGGGGGCCAGGACGATCGCTCCGTCCATCTTGGCCAGCTCCGACAGCCGCTGGGGGCTGAAGGCCGCATCGAGGAGGAAGCCCCCCGAGCAGATGTTCAGGACGTCGGGACCGTCGCCCACGACGATGAGTGCGCCCATGCCCGACTGGAGGATGCGATCGAGGCCCTCGCGGAGCGGCTTGCCGGGAGCCACCGCGCCCAGCGCGGAGAGCATCGCCTCGCTGCGTCGCCGTGCCATCGACGGATCCTAGGCGGATCGACCCACCGGGGAGGCCTGGGGGACGACCCGAATCGGCGTCTCAGAACGGGGGATCGGCGGGGTCGGCCCATCCCAGGAGCTCGTCGGGCACCCGATCGGGGACCTCGGCCGCCGCCACTGGTCGCAGCGTCGCCCCGCCACGACCCACCCTCGGCCGCCGAAGCTCGTCGTCGGCGAGGCCCGCCGCCGCCACCGCGTCGGCCAGGGTGTCGACCCGGATCAACTCGATGTGGTCGGGCATCGGCGGCGAGAGGCGAGGCACCAGCGCCCGCGTGAACCCGAGCCTGGCGGCCTCGGCGACCCGACGCTCGCACTGGGCGACCTGGCGCAGCTCACCGCCCAGACCGACCTCGCCGCACACCACGAGATCGGCGGGCACCGACCGACCGGTGAGCGCCGACGCCAGGGCCAGGGCGAGGCCCAGATCGGCGCCCGGCTCGACCACCCGCACCCCGCCGACGGCCAGCGCGTAGACGTCGGTGTCACCGAAGCGCAGCCCCGCCCGCTCGGCCAGCACGGCCAGCAGCAACGAGAGCCGACCGGCGTCGAGGCCCTGCGCCGACCGGCGGGGGCTGGGGAGCGTGCTCGCCGCGACGAGGGCCTGCAGCTCGACGAGGAGGGGCCGGTGACCGTCCATGGTGGGCACCACGACGGACCCCGAGACGCCCTTGCGACGGTCGGCGAGGAAGAGCCGGCTCGGGTCGGGCACCCCGATGAGCCCGTCGCCGGTCATCTCGAAGAGGCCCAGCTGGTCGGTGGCACCGAAGCGGTGCTTGGCCGCCCGGAGGAGCCGGAGCGCGTGGTGCCGCTCGCCCTCGAAGGCGAGCACCGTGTCGACCACGTGCTCGAGCACCCGCGGGCCGGCGAGGCCGCCGTCCTTGGTGACGTGGCCGACCAGCACCGTGGCCACCCCACGGGCCTTGGCGTGCCCGACGAAGCGCGCCGCGCACTCGCGAACCTGGGCCACCGATCCGGCCGCGGAACCCAGGTCGGGGTCGTGGACGGTCTGGATGGAATCGACGACGAGGAGCTCGGGCTGCACCTCGTCGAGGAACGACAGGATGTGGGGCATGGCCGTCTCGGCGGCGAGGTACAGCGTGGGGGTGAGGGCGCCCAGCCGTTCGGCGCGCACGCGGACCTGCTGGGTGGACTCCTCCGCCGAGACGTAGAGGACCCGGACCCCGTCGGCCGCGACGGCGGCGACGGCCTGCAGCAACAGGGTGGACTTGCCGATGCCCGGCTCGCCGCCGAGGAGGGTGACCGACCCCGGCACGAGACCTCCGCCGAGCACCCGGTCGAGCTCGGCGATGCCGGTGGGGCGGGCCCGCCACTGATCGACGTCGACCTCGGTGATGGGCCGGGGGGCACCGAGCGGGGCGGCCAGACCGGCGGCCGCCACCGACGCCGGCACCTCGCGCTCCTCGACCAGGGAGTTCCAGGCCTCGCAGGACGGGCACCGGCCGGCCCACTTGGGGGCGGTGCCACCGCACTCCTGACATCGGAAGACCGAACGGGACCTGGCCATGTGCCGCACCCTACGCACCCGCTGGGACAGGCTCCTGCACCGGCTCGGGTCCCCCGGACGGACGGTCGGCGTCGGACGGGTCGGTGGCGTCGCCGAGGCCCACGACCTCGAGCAGGGAGAGCACGCCGAGCAGCACCCCCAACCGCACCAGCACCGCCGGCGTGAGGAGGTGGCGGGCGGTCTCCATGCCGTCGGCGTGCCAGGCCACGAACGCCAGCGGCCCCGCCGCGACCACGCACGTCGCGGCGACGATCGCCAGCGGCGTCGGCCGGCGCCGTCGCCAGAGGTACCACCCGGCGATGGCCACGCCCACGGCCACCGTCGGCACGAGCGGCAGCCACAGCAACGCGGTGAGACCCGGGACCGTCCGTGAGCCCGCAGGGGCGTAGGTGGCCACGACGTCGCCGTCGCCGTTGTTGAACGTCCGCTCCGGGTCCTGGAGCGGCTCCCCCACGAGGTACCCGGGATGGGTGAGCGCGTAGCGGACCAGCGCGGCCCGCCCGTCGGTGTCCAGCCACGACCGCCACGTCTCGGTCGACGGGCTGTCGAGGTCGACGGGGGCCACAGGTGCGACCTCGCCGCCCGGCGCCGCCACCGGGAGAGGCAGGCCGAGCCCCGGCATGCCCTGGTCGACGAACCACTGGATGCGGTCCTCGTAGGGCAGGACCCGGACCGCGAACACGTGGGCCAGCGGGACCACGTGGCGGCCGCCGGCGTTCGACGACCACGCCGCGAGCGCGAGCACCACGGCCAGCGCGACGGCCCCGACCGCCAGCCAGGCTCGACCGCTCCCCTCGCCGGTCCCGACCGGCTCCCGCCGCGAGCGGCGCCACCCCAGGGCCCACCACCCGCCGAAGCCGACGACGAGCATCGCCACCACCACCGCGTTCGTGTCACGGGTGAACCCCCACGCCGCGGCAGCGAGCACGAACACCACCAGTCGCCGGAGGTCGGCACCCCGGAGGAGCCAGAGCCCCGCCGCAGCCGTCGCGGCGAGCAGCGACAGCCCGAAGGACTCCGAGAGCACCGACCGGTCCCAGAGGGCCACCGGCCGGGTCCACGAGAACGCCAGCACCACGCCGAAGGCGACCCACCGGCGCGTCGCCGTCGGCATCACCGCCGAGACCTGCGCGGCCAGCGCCGACCACGCCAGCGCGGCGAACACGACCTGGAACACCACGTAGTTGACGTTGAGCTCCCCGCCCAGCGTGGCGATCAGGTACGACACCAGCCCGGGGCGCGAGCCGGCCCACAGCTCGGTGCTCCACAGCGGGTTGGAGCCCACGGCGAGGTAGTCGAAGGAGTCCTGCCAGACGGCGGGCGGGCCCTCGCCGGCCAGCCACACACGGACCACGATGCCGACGATCGCGCCGAGCACGAACCGCTCCACGGTGTCGAACCGGGCCAGGCGGCTCCCGCCGCCCGAGTCGGCTCCGACAGTGTCGGTCCCCGCAGCGTCGGTCCCGGTGGCCTCGTCGCTCCCCACACCCGTCTCCCCGCCACGCCTGCCGATGGCGGCAACGGTAGTGCGACCCCTCCCGCCGGCTCGGCCCGTCAGCGCCGCGGCGTCCACCCGCTGATCACCCGACGGGACCGGCGCCGGCGGGTGGCCCACGCCCACCATCCGAAGAGCACCGTGGCCACCACCAGGGCCACCAGTGCCCCCTGGACCAGGCGCTCGACCACCCGGCTCTGCGCGCTCCTCGCCGCCACCGTGGTCGGCGCGGGATCATCGAAGCCGGGGGTCCAGGTCTCCCGGTAGCCGCCGGGAAGCTCGACGGTGACCGAGAAGTCGACCATCTCGGCGATCGGGCGCCCCTCCTCGGCCTCGACCTCGGCGAGCAGCGCCCCGAAGGGGTTGCCCTCCACGGCGTCGAGCTCGGGGTCGCTGAACAGCCCGGCGCCCGCGGTGAGGTCGTAGGTGGCGTTGAGCTCGGTGACCCGCTCGAAGAAGGCGTCACGACGGCCGGCGGCGATGTCGAGGAACGGACCACCGGGGCCGTTGAGCTGGGAGAGGACCACGGCGAGCTCGGTGGTGTCCTCCACAGGGCGACGGGCCCTGATCCAGGTGAGCTCGCCCTCGGTGACGGGGTCCTCGACGATCCACCCCGCCGCCTCGAGGTCGGCGACGGCCACCTGCCGCTCCAGGTCGCCGATGCGGGCGAGGGCGGCGGCGTCGAGCCCGACCGCCTGGACCACCTCGCCCGACCCGTCCTCCTCGATGACGACGGTCGTGTCGACCTGCAGCTGACAGCCCGCCGCCGCGAGCACGACGAGCGCGACGAGCACGAGGAGCACCAGGACCCGGCGCGGTCGTGGACCCGGCCTCGCACCGTGCCCACCAGGGCGGACCGTACGGGGGCGGCGCGGACGAGCCCGGGCCGGGGGCCCGGGCTCGTCACGCAGCGGAACCGACGCCGGGGTCAGCGGGTCACTCGGCCGGCCCGGTCTCGGCCAGCTCCATCGGGGGCGGTTGGAAGCCCTCGACGGCGTTGAAGACGATGACCTGCTCGCCCGTCTCGGGATCGGGCTCGGCGTCGACGATGATGTGCTCGCCGGCCCGGAAGCCCTTCATGAGCAACCGCTCCGAGAGCGGGTCCTCGACGAGGCGCTGGATGGCCCGGCGCAGCGGACGGGCGCCGAGGGTGGGGTCGTAGCCCCGGTCGGCCAACAGGAGCTTGGCCGCCTCGGTGAGCTCGAGACCGATGCCCTGCGCCTCGAGCTGCACGGTGACCCGCTTGATCATCAGGTCGACGATCGTGGTGACCTCGGCCTTGGTGAGCTCGTGGAACACGATCGTGTCGTCGATGCGGTTCAGGAACTCCGGCCGGAAGTGCTGCTTGAGCGCGTCGTTGACCTTCTCCTTCATGCGCTCGTAGCTGATCGCCTCGTCGGACTTGCCGAAGCCGACGTTGGCCTTGCGCAGGTCCTGGGTGCCCAGGTTCGAGGTCATGATCAGCACCGTGTTGCGGAAGTCCACCGAGCGGCCCTGGCTGTCGGTGAGCCGGCCCTCCTCCAGGATCTGCAGGAGGGTGTTGAACACGTCGGTGTGGGCCTTCTCGATCTCGTCGAAGAGGACCACCGAGAACGGCTTGCGCCGCACGGCCTCGGTGAGCTGGCCGCCCTCCTCGTACCCGACGTAGCCGGGGGGCGAGCCGACCAGTCGGCTGACGGTGTGCTTCTCCATGTACTCGCTCATGTCGAGCGCGATCAGGGAGTCCTCGTCGCCGAAGAGGAACTCGGCGAGGGTCTTGGCCAGCTCGGTCTTGCCGACGCCGGAGGGGCCCAGGAAGATGAACGAGCCGCTCGGGCGCTTCGGGTCCTTGAGCCCGGCCCGGGTACGCCGGATCGCCTGGCTGACGGCCTTGATGGCGTCCTCCTGGCCGATGACCCGCTTGTGGAGCTCGTCCTCCATGCGCAGGAGCTTGGCGGTCTCCTCCTCGGTGAGCTTGTAGACGGGGATCCCGGTCCAGATGGAGAGGACCTCGGCGATGGCCTCCTCGTCGACCTCGTCGAAGAGGTCGATGCCGGCGTCGCGCATCTCGCGCTCCTTGGTCTCCTTCTCGGCGAGGAGCTCCTTCTCCCGGTCGCGGAGGCGACCCGCCTCCTCGAAGCGCTGCGCCTCGACGGCCTCCTTCTTCTCCTGGACGACCTGGGCGATCTGGTTCTCGAGCTCCTTGAAGTCCGGCGGGGTCTCCATGCGCTTGATGCGCAGGCGCGAGCCGGCCTCGTCGATGAGGTCGATGGCCTTGTCGGGCAGGTGGCGGTCGGAGATGTAGCGGTCGGCGAGGTTGGCCGCCGCCACGAGCGCCTGGTCGGTGATGGTCACCCGGTGGTGGGCCTCGTAGCGGTCGCGGAGGCCCTTCAGGATCTCGATGGTGTGGGCCACCGAGGGCTCCTCGACCTTGATGGGCTGGAAGCGCCGCTCGAGCGCGGCGTCCTTCTCGAGGTGCTTGCGGTACTCGTCGAGCGTGGTCGCACCGATGGTCTGCAGCTCGCCACGGGCGAGCATCGGCTTGAGGATGCTGGCAGCGTCGATCGCGCCCTCGGCGGCCCCGGCACCCACGAGGGTGTGGAGCTCGTCGATGAACAGGATGATGTCGCCGCGGGTCTTGATCTCCTTGAGGACCTTCTTCAGGCGCTCCTCGAAGTCGCCCCGGTACCGCGACCCGGCGACGAGGGCGCCGAGGTCGAGCGTGTAGAGCTGCTTGTTGTGCAGCGTCTCGGGGACCGAGTCGGCGGCGATGGCCTGGGCGAGGCCCTCGACGATGGCCGTCTTGCCGACGCCGGGCTCACCGATGAGCACCGGGTTGTTCTTCGTCCGCCGGCTCAGCACCTGCATGACCCGCTCGGCCTCGCGCTCGCGCCCGATGACCGGGTCGAGCTTCTTCTCGCGGGCGAGCTGGGTGAGGTTGCGGCCGAACTGGTCGAGGACGAGCGAGCCCGACGGGGTGGCCTCGCCCGAACCGCCGGCGGTGGCGCCGGCCTTCTCGCCCCCACCGCCCTGGGAGCCGGGGCCCGAGTAGCCCGAGAGCAGCTGGATGACCTGCTGGCGGACCCGGGAGAGGTCGGCGCCCAGCTTGACCAGCACCTGGGCGGCCACGCCCTCGCCCTCGCGGATGAGCCCGAGCAGGATGTGCTCGGTGCCGATGTAGTTGTGACCGAGCTGGAGGGCCTCGCGCAGCGACAGCTCGAGGACCTTCTTGGCACGCGGGGTGAACGGGATGTGCCCGCTCGGCGACGAACCGCCCTGGCCGATGATCTCCTCGACCTGGCTGCGCACGGCCTCGAGGGAGATGCCGAGCGACTCCAGCGCCTTCGCGGCCACGCCCTCACCCTCGTGGATCAGCCCGAGCAGGATGTGCTCGGTGCCGATGTAGTTGTGGTTCAACAGCCGCGCTTCCTCCTGGGCGAGGACGACAACGCGGCGGGCTCGGTCGGTGAAGCGTTCGAACACTGACACTGCCTCCCATGACGGGGATGGCTCCCCCCGGGGGCGGGGGGATCGTCCACCGAGCATACCCACGGGCCCCTCGGCCTCCTCGCCCGACCGACCGGCCCGACCGACGGGCGACGACGCCGTGCGGATCACGGTGCCGCCCGGTTGAGGACGAACGGCATCGCCCGCCTATCGTTCTCGTCGTGGCTCCCGCCTCCCCCCTCCTCACGTTGCCCGTGCTCCAGGACGACCTGGTCCGGGTCGAAGAGGCATTGCGGGCGTCGGTCGTGGCCGACGACGCCTTCCTCACCGAGGTGGCCAGCCACCTCATCCTCGCCGGGGGCAAGCGGGTGCGCCCCGCCTTCGCGGTCACCGCCGCGGCCACCGCCCACCGCCAGATGGTGGCGGCCACCCCCGAGGTCGTGCTCGGTGCGGTGGCCGTCGAGCTGGTCCACCTCGGCTCGCTGTACCACGACGACGTGATGGACGACGCCGAGACGCGCCGGACCGTGCCCAGCGTCAACGCCCGCTGGGGCAACCTCAAGGCCATCCTCGCCGGCGACTACCTCCTCGCCAAGGCCTCCGAGATCGCCGCGTCGCTCGGCACCGAGGTCGCCGGGCTCCTCGCCGCCACGATCGGCCGGCTGTGCGAGGGCCAGGTGCTCGAGCTGCAGGCGGCCTACTCGCTGCGCCGCACCGAGGAGGCGTACCTCTCGTCGATCGACGGCAAGACGGCGTCGCTGCTGGCCACCTCGTGCCGGATCGGCGCTCTTGTGGCCGACCTGCCCCGGGCCCAGGTCGAAGCCCTCACCGTGTTCGGCCGCAGCTTCGGGATGGCCTTCCAGATCGTCGACGACCTCCTCGACGTCACCTCCACCGACGAAGAGCTCGGCAAGCCGGCGGGCCACGACCTCGTCGAAGGCACCTACACCCTCCCGGTCATCCGCACGCTGGCCGCCGGAGGCCCCCCGGCGCGTGAGCTCGAGGCCCTGCTCGCCGCGCTCCACCCCGTCGACGGCAGCCCTGTTCCGGTCGACGACCCCGGGGCCCTCGCCGCGGCCCGCGACCTCCTGCGCGGCGGCCCGGCCGTCGAGTCGTCGCTCGACACCGCCCGCGGATACGTCGAACGCGGGCAGGCCGCGCTGGCGCCCTACGCCGGCCACGAGGCGGTCACGGCGCTCGAGCGGGCCGCCGAGCACCTGCTGGCGAGCGTCCGCGCCGCGGCCTGAACCGACCCGGATCCGGTCGGGGCGCTACGAGCGTCGTTCGGGATCGTCGGCCGAGACCCGACCGAGGAAGTCGCGCACGGCGTCGTTGAAGCGCCCGGCGTTCTCCACCATGAAGCCGTGGGCGCCCCCGGTGACGATGACCAGCTCGGAACCGGGGATCATCTCGCTGAGGAGCTCGCTGTCGCCGATCGGGGTCAGGATGTCCTGGCTGCCCACGATGACGAACGTGGGCACGTCGATGGCGTCGAGCTCGAACCGGAGCTTGTCGTCGAGGGCGAGGATGGCGTCGATCTGGGCGCAGAAGGCGGCCGGCGTCACGTTCAGGGCGAGCGGCCCGAGCACGCCCACGACGGGCCAGAGCCGGAACCGCGACCGGGGCCCCATCAGCCACCGTGCCGCCAGGTCGACGAGGGCCCGCATCCCCTTCGTGCGGGCGGTCTCCTCCCACTCCGCGAGCAGCTCGCGCCGCCAGGGCAGGTGCCGACAGCCCGTGCAGGCCAGCGTCAGGGAGCGGACCCGGGACTGGTAGCGCACCCCGAGGATCTGGGCGATGATCCCGCCCATCGACGCCCCCATGACGTGGGCGGACTCGAGACCCAGGTCGTCGAGCACGGCCACGGCATCGGCGGCCATCACCTCGAGGTCGTAGGGGCCGGGCGGCACGTCGGAACGCCCGACGCCCCGGTTGTCGAACACGATGCCGCGGTACTCCCGCGAGATCATCCCGCGCTGGCGCAGCCAGCCCCGGCTGTCGGCCCCCAGGCCCTGGACCATCAGCACCGGCGGACCGTCGGCCCTGCCGAAGGTCTCGTAGTTGATGCGGGTCCCGTCGGGGGCCTCGACGATGGGCACGGCGAGAGTCTAGGGACCGGGCGTCAGGCGGCCGGCGCAGCCGACGCCGGAGGGGCCGGGCGGTTGCGCGACCAGCTGACGTCGGCCCAGTCGTGGACGTGGCGCAGGCACTCCCGGGTGGTGTGCTCCGGGCGGAACCCCAACAGCTCCTCGACCCGGTCGCCGTCGGCCAGACGACCCTTCACCAGGAGCTCGACCACGTGATCGGGCAGCGGGGCCCCCGAGAGCTCGGTGACCATGCGGGCCGCGTTCCACCCGGGGCCACAGACCGGCACCGGCAGCCGGGCGCCGAGACGCACGGCGTCCCACGCGCTGACCGACCCCGGGGCCACCACGTTGACCGGGCCGTCGGTGTCGGGGCGCAGGGCGGCGGCCACGAACGCCCGGGCGGCGTCCTCTCGGTGCAGCACGCAGAACGCCCCGCCGCCGAGCGCGGGCACGGGCACGGCCGGGAGCCGGAGGAGCCGGACGAGCGGGCTCGGGAAGTGCGGCCCGACCACCGGGCCGAAGCGCAGCAGGGCCATGCTGGCGTCGACGCGCGCCGCACCGGTGGTGACCACCCGTTCGGCGTGGAGGAGCGACTGCCCGAACGGCGACGTGGGTTCCGGCACGACCGTCTCGTCGGGCCGGACCGGGGTCTGCGAACCCCGGCCGTACACCTCGATGCCCGACCGCATGACGACGCGGGTCAGGGCGCCGCCGGCCCGGGCGCCGTCGAGGGCGGCGACGGTTCCGGCGATGGTCCGGGTGGCCGCCGAGCGGGGGCTCGACCGGGCGTTGGGCTCGTAGACACCGACGTGGACGAGGACCTCGGGGGCGAAGTCCCCGATGACCTCGAGCATGCGGGCCCGGTTGCGGGGATCGACCCGGTGGAAGTCGGCGCGGTCGAGGTGGCGTCGGGGCGGCTCGATGTCGACCCCCATGATCTCGGTGAACTCGTCGCGCTCCTCGAACAGGGTGGCCACCCTGGTCCCCAGCTCGCCACCCATCCCGGTGATCGCTACCCGCATGTGCCGCTCTCCTCGCTCGGGTTCTAGGCGTTCTTCTCGTGCACGAGGCGCAGCCCGTGCAGGGTGAGCCACGGCTCGGTGTACCGGATCCTCGAGGAGAACGGGGTGATGAGCTCGGCGAGCCCGCCCGTGGCCACCACGGTGCACTCCCCGAGCTCGTCCTCGATGCGCGCGCACAGGCCATCGACCTGGGCAGCGAACCCGAACACCGCGCCCGACTGGATCGACTCGACCGTCGACTTGCCGAGCACGTTGCGAGGGGCCTTCAGCTCCACGGCCCGGAGCGCAGCCGCCCGGCCGACGAGGGCGTCCATCGAGATCTCGATCCCGGGGGCGATGGCCCCACCGAGGTACTCGCCGTTGGCCGACACCGCGTCACAGGTCGTGGCCGTGCCGAAGTCGGCGATGATCGTCGGCCCCCCGTAGAGGTCGAAGGCACCGACGGCGTTGGCGATCCGGTCGGCGCCGACCTCCTTCGGGTTCTCGTAGACGATGGCGATGCCGGTGCGGACGCCCGGCTCGATGACGACGGGGTCGAAGTCGAGGTACCGATCGCTCAGCTCGCGCAGCGCGGCGGTCACCCGCGGCACCCCCGAGGAGACGGCGATCCCGTCGAGGTCGTGGAACGTGAGGCGCCGCAGCGCGAGGAAGCCCTGGAGGAGGACGGCCACCTCGTCGGAGGTGCGCTGGGCGGCGGTGGAGATGCGCCAGTGGTCGAGGAGGCCCTCCGCGGGCCGGCGCCCGGCCGCGGTGGGACCGTCGGACTCGTAGAGACCGACCACCGTCTGGGTGTTGCCGGCGTCGACGACGAGGAGCACGGTGGGGTTCCTGTTCTCAGTCGGGTCGGATGTCGAGGCCGATGTCGAGCACGGGGGCGGCGTTGGTCAGCGCGCCCACCGAGATGCAGTCGACACCGGTGGCGGCGTAGTCGGCGACCACGTCGAGCGTGAGGCCTCCCGACACCTCGAGCAGGGGGCGGTGGGGGAGGTCGGCGCAGGCGTGCACGCAGGCCCGCACCTCGTCGACGGTCATGTTGTCGAGCAGCAGCGCGTCGGCGCCGGCGGCGAGCGCCTCGTGGACCTGGTCGAGGCGGTCGCACTCGACGTGGACGGTGCGCGCCGGCCAGAGCGTGCGGGCTCTCTCGACCGCCGCGGTGATGCCGAAGCGGGCGATGTGGTTGTCCTTCAGGAGCACCCAGTCCGAGAGGTTCCCCCGGTGGTTGGCGCCCCCGCCGGCCCGGACGGCCGCCTTCTCGAGGCTGCGCAGGCCGGGTGTGGTCTTGCGGGTGTCCCAGATGCGGGCGTCGCCGCCGAGCGCGGCGGCGTCCACGTACGCCCGCGTCGAGGTGGCGATGCCGGAGAGGTGGCCCAGGAAGTTCAACGCCGTGCGCTCGGCGGTGAGGATCGGGGCCAGCGGCCCCACGACGACGGCCAGCACCTCGCCGGCGGTGACCGCGTCACCGTCGTCGACGTGCCACTCGACGCGCACCGCCTCGTCGACCTGGGCGAAGGCCTCGGTGGCGCACGCGCAACCGGCCACGACACCCGAGTGACGGGCCACGAACGTCGCCTCCGCCTCGATGTCGTCGGGCAGCAGCGCCGCGGTGAGGTCGCCGAGGGGCGTCAGATCCTCGTCGAGGGCGCGGCCCACCGCCTCGGTGACGGCCTTCCTCGGCGGCTGGACGGCCCGGGACATCCCCTCAGCCTGCCTCGCCGGCCGCGGCCGGCGGTAATCCCACGACGATCCGATGGCGCAGGGCGGGGTCGGTGGCGGGGTGGTCGGCGCGGGTGTGGGCTCCCCGGCTCTCGAGTCGGGCGGTGGCGGCGTCGAGCAGCGCCGTCGACGCGGTGGCGAGGTTGGCGAGCTCCCACGTGCCGGGCTCGTCGCCGACGGCGACCCGCTCGGCCACCTCGGCGACCACCTCCCGGGTGGCGGCCAGCGACTCGGCGGTGCGCAGCA
Organism: Acidimicrobiales bacterium; assembly: GCA_025455885.1. Taxonomy (NCBI): domain Bacteria; kingdom Bacillati; phylum Actinomycetota; class Acidimicrobiia; order Acidimicrobiales; species Acidimicrobiales bacterium. Next base: position 73,863 of record JALOLR010000011.1, on the reverse strand, counting down.
CGCCCGCCCCCGAGGTCATCGCCCGCTGGAGCCGATCACGGTCCGCGACCACCGCTGCCGGGGCCGGGCCGCCGGCGGCGATCACCACCGGCGACGGATGGGCGCCGCCCACCAGCACCGACCCGCCGATGATCCCGTCGCCGGCGTCGCCGGCGTGGACCGCCCGCATGGCGCCGGTCGGGCGGGGCCCGTCGGCGCCGCGCTCGACGGCCTCCACGACCCGGGCCCCGAACACCATGCCCTCGAGCAAGGAGTTGGAGGCCAAGCGGTTGGCGCCGTGGACACCCGAGCAGGCGACCTCGCCTGCCGCCCACAACCCGGGGAGGCTGCTGGCTCCGTCGAGGTCGGTGACGATGCCCCCGCAGAGGTAGTGCGCCGCCGGGGCGATGGGGAGCCAGTCGACGCTCGGGTCGAGCCCGGCCTCGGCGAGATCCCGGGCGATCGTGGGGAAGCGCAGCGCGAACGAGTCGAGGCCGGTGGCGTCGAGCCAGCAGTGGTCGACACCGAGCTCCAGCATCCGACGGGTCATCGCCCGACTGACCTCGTCACGCGGGAGGAGCTCGTCCACGAAGCGCTCGCCGTGGATGTCGCGCAGCAGCGCCCCGTGCCCGCGCAGCGCCTCGCTCAGCAACGGCCGCGGCATCCGGGGGTGGTGGAGGGCCGTCGGGTGGAACTGCACGAACTCCACGTCGGCGACCGCCACCCCCGCCCGCAGCGCCATCGCCAACCCGTCGCCGGTCGCCTCCACCGGGTTGGTCGTGACCGCGAACATCTGTCCGGCCCCGCCGGTGGCCACCAGCACGTGCCGGGCCCGCAGCTCGACGGGGCGACCGTCGGCGGTGACGGCCCGGAGACCGGCGCTGCGCCCGTCCTCGACGACGATGTCGAGGGCGAAGGCGTGCTCGTACACGGCGGTCGCGGTGCGCCGGACCGCCTCGACGAGAGCCCGCTCGATCTCGGCGCCGGTCGCGGCGCCGCCGGCGTGCACCACCCGCGGGAGCGTGTGGCCGCCCTCCCGGGCCAGCTCGAGGCGGCCGTGGGCGTCGCGATCGAACATCGCGCCGAGGGCGATCAGGTCCTCGACGCGCCCCGGGCCCTCGTCGACCAGCACCCGCACGGCGTCGACGTCGCACAGCCCGGCCCCGGCGGCGAGGGTGTCGGCGAGGTGCAGGTCGGTCGAGTCGGGGTCCTCGGCGAGCACCGCCGCGACCCCCCCTTGAGCCCACCGGGTGGTCGACTGCTCGAGGGTGCCCTTGGTCAGGACCCCGACGCGCAGGCCGTGGGTCTCGGCGGCGCGCACCGCCGCCGACAGCCCGGCCACGCCGGAGCCGACGACCAGGAGGTCGACCTCGCCGAGGGACTGGGGGTGGCCCTCGCTCGGGGCGCTCACCGGTCGGAGGTCCGGCCCGGCCGGACGGACCCGGTCAGGTCGACGACGGGATCGGTCAGGCCCGGACCCCGACCTCGAGGGCGGCGAGCTCGGAGGCCGACCGCTCGTCCACCGGCCGGTTGGACGCGTCCACGTGGACGACGGTCGGCTCGTAGCCGTCGAGCTCGGCGTCGTCGTAGTCGGCGTAGCTGATCACGATGATCCGGTCGCCGGGTTGCACCAGGCGGGCGGCGGCGCCGTTCAGGCACATGTCACCGCTGCCGCCGGGGATGACGTAGGTCTCGAAGCGGGCCCCGTTGTCGATGTCGACGACGTGTACCTGCTCCCACTCGCGGATGTCGGCCAGCTCCATCAGGCGCCGGTCGACGGTGATGGACCCCACGTAGTGGAGGTTGGCGTCGGTCACACGCGCCCGGTGGATCTTCGACTTCATCATGCGGCGTTGCATGGTGCTCCTCGGGTCTCGACGCTCTCGGGAGTCGCCGTACGGAAAGGGGCCTGCCCGTCGCTCCTCACGGAGCCACCACGGAGAGGTTATCCAGGAGCCGGGTCGGGCCAAAGCCGACGGCCACGAGGAGGCGGACCTCCCGGCCCGGGACCGTTGCGGTCACGGCCTCCAGGGTCGCCGGGTCGACGGCGGCGGCGTAGTCGAGGAGGGCCTCGGGTTCGGCGTCGACCACCTCGCGCATCGCCGCGACCGCCGCCCCTCCGTCGCCGCCGGCCGCGATCCGGGCCGCGCCGGCCTGCAACGCGACCGACAGCACCGTCGCCGCGGACCGCTGCGCCGGGCTGAGATAGACGTTGCGGCTCGACATGGCGACCCCGTCGGCCTCCCGCACGATCGGGCAGCCGACCACGGTGACGGGCTGGTCGAGGTCGGCGGCCATGCGGGTGATCACGGCGAGCTGCTGGTAGTCCTTCTCCCCGAAGTAGGCGCGGCTCGGCCCGGCGAGGTTGAAGAGCTTGGTGACCACCGTGGTGACCCCGTCGAAGTGGGTCGGCCTCGACGCCCCTTCCAACCCGGCGGTGAGCCCGGCCACGGTGACCGTGGTGGCCGAGCCCGCCCCGTACATCTCCTCGGTCGACGGGGTGAACACCACGTCGACCCCGGTCGCCTCGGCCAGGACCAGGTCGTGGTCGAGGGGGCGTGGGTAGGCGTCGAGGTCCTCCCCGGCCGAGAACTGCAGCGGGTTCACGAAGATGGTGAGCACCACCTCGTCGCACTCGGCGGCGGCGGCCCTCACGAGCGAGAGGTGGCCGTCGTGCAGGGCGCCCATCGTCGGGACGAGCCCGATGCGGCGGCCGGTCGTCCGGACGTGGTCGAGGTGGTCGCGCAGCGCGGCCTTCGTGGTCACCACCAGCACCCGGTCAGCCTCCCGCACCGTCGGCCGAGCGGCCAGTCCCGGCCGAGCCGCCGTCCACGAGGCGGCGCACCGCTCTGACCATGGCGTCGTAGGCGTCGAGCTCCTCGGGGGGCAGCGCGGCGCGGTGGCGTTCGACGGTCGTCCAGTCGCCGCGGGAGGCCGGACCGGTGAGCGCGCCCCGGGGACCGAGCTCGGCGACGTTGTCGAGCGTGGCCCGGACCAGGTCGAGGTACACCTCGAGAGGGACCCCGGCGGACCGGGCGACCCGCTCGGCCTGGCCGAGCAGGGCCACCACGTGGTTGGAGGCGATGGCGGCGGCGGCGTGGTAGGCGGCCCGGTCGTCGTCGGCGACGGTGAACCAGCGCCCGCCGAGGTCCTCGACGACGCCGGCGACGACGGCGCGTGCGTCGTCCGGTTCGCCGGCAACCGCGAACCAGGCGCGGTCGGCGAGGCGGCGGGCCCCGACCCCGGCCGACGGCAACGCCACCAGCGGGTGCAACGCCGCCCGCCGGGGATGGCCCTCGAGCACGTCGAGCCCGAGGGCCCCTGCGAGGTGCGCGACCACCGCCGTCGACACCGGCCGCACGGCGCGAGCGACGCCGGCGACGGCCTCGTCAGGCGTGGCGATGACCAGGAGATCGACGTCGGCCGCGGCCGCCGTGAGGTCGTCGTGGCGCCCCAGGGCCCGCTCGACCCGCCACCCCGCCGCGGCGAGGGCGAGGGCCAGGGCACCGCCGGCCCGACCCGACCCGACCACCCGGAGCGACGCCACCGGGACGGACTCAGCCGGCCCCGACGTCGAGGGGGCCGAGGAGCTCGACGCGACCCTCGGCACGGTCCTCCCAGTCGGGCCCGGCGACGTCGGGCGCGATGTCGGCCAGAGGGGCCATCACGAAGCGCCGCACCCGCATGCGGGGGTGCGGGACCTGCAGGTCGGGTTCGTCCACCGGTTCGGCGTCCATCCAGAGGATGTCGACGTCGAGGGTCCGCGGGCCCCATCGCTCCGTCCGGACCCGGTTGGCGGCCGACTCGAGGCGATGGCACACGCCGAGCAGCTCGCGCGCGGACAGATCGGTGTCGATCTCGACCACGAGGTTGAGGAACGGGTCCTGTTCGGGCCCGCCCACGGGCGCGGTGCGGTACACGGGGGAGACGGCCACGACGCCGGCGAGCGACCCGACGGCGTCGCGCAGCAGCGCGAGCGGATCACCCATGTTCGAGCCCAGCCCGAGGAGGGCCCGGGTCATCGTCGGGTGCGGGTGATCCGCACTCCCGAAGTGGCCATGACCTGGGGCACCGGGGGGCGCTGCTTGCGCACGCTCACCGTCACCGCGGCGGCTCGCGGATCGTCGAGCACCACCTCGGCCAGGCGCTGGGCGAGCCGCTCGAGCAGCACGAAGCGCTCACCGGTGATCACCGCCTCGACGGCGGCGGCGATGGCGCCGTAGTCGAGGGTGTCGCCGAGGTCGTCGGACACCCCCGGTCGGGCGAGGTCGACCACCACGTCGAGGTCGACCTCGAGGGGCTGAGGGCGGACCTGCTCCTCGGGGAGGGCGCCGCAGATCCCGCTGGCGACGAGGCCACGGAGCTCGATCGTGTCGGTGGGGGCCACGAGGATCAGGAGGGCGGCGGGAGCGTCTCGGCGAGGGCGACCAGCTCGCGGCCCACGGGTCCGAGCTGACGGCCGGTGAGGCGCTCGACGACGGTGACCGTGGCGGGGGACGTGTCGACGAGGCCGGACCACAACAGGTAGCCGGCCACGAGGCCGCAGAGGCGGTCGCCGAGCTCCTCGCTGTGCACGAGCACCTTCGCGCCGCCCGCCAACAGGTCGCGCAGCTCGGCGAACACCCGCAGCTCGTAGCCCGACCGGTTGTCGTCGTCGAACGGGCGATGGCGCCAGACGACACCCAGCTCGTCGTAGTTGTGGAGGTTGTGCGGCGCGGGGATCGTGGAGATGACCACGGTGAACCCCTGCTCCCTGATCCAGATGATCTCCTCCTGGCGGCGAACCTTGCGGTGGCTCGCGCCGTAGCCTCCCGGCCGCTCGCAGATCGCCAGCCGGTCGCCGATCACCCAATGGAAGTTGCGGGGGCGGATGCCCTGGGCCCACTTGCCCTTGCTGGCCACGGCGCTCATGCTGCCACGACTTTCACGGCCTGGACGGCGGCGGCGACGTCGTGGGCCCGGATCATCGACGCGCCCTGGTGCAGGCACCACACCTCGGTGGCGATCGACGCGGCCAACCGGTCGTCGGTCGGGACGATCCCCTCGACACCGTCGGAGGCGGCCAGGATCCTCCCGAGGGTGGCCTTGCGGCTCGTCCCGAGGAGGACGGGCCAGCCGAGCGCGACCACCCGGTCGAGGTGGGCCAGCAGCGTGAGGTTGTGGGCCATCGTCTTGCCGAACCCGATCCCCGGGTCGACCCAGATCTCGCCGACGCCGGCCGCGGCGGCCCGCTCGGCCATCCGTTCGAGGTGCGCGCACACCTCGGTCACGACGTCGTCGTAGCGAGGTTCGTCCTGCATGGTGGCCGGCTCACCCTGCATGTGCATCGCGACCCAGCCGGCGCCGGTGTCGGCGGCGACCTCCCACAACGACGCCGAGATGTCGTTGACCAGGGTGGCGCCGGCGGCCACCGCGGCACGGGCCACCTCGGCCTTGCGCGTGTCGATGCTGACCCGGCCGTGCGGGGCCAGCGCCTCCACGACGGGCAGCACCCGCCGCAACTCCTCGGCCACGTCGACCGGCGTGGCCCCGGGGCGGGTGCTCTCCCCGCCGACGTCGAGCACCGAGGCCCCCTCGGCGAGCAGCGCGAGGCCGTGGGCGACGGCCGCCTCCGGTTCGAGGTAGCGCCCACCGTCGCTGAAGGAGTCGGGGGTGACGTTCACGACGCCCATCACCCGGGGGAGCCCCCCGCCGGTGTCGCCGGGCCCCGACGGGCCGGCGTCCTGCTCGCTCAGGACCGCTCGATGTAGCGCATGGCCTCGAACCGCGTGGCCGTGCTGTCGCGGAAGAGGCCGCGCACGGCGGACGTGACGGTGGAGGAACCGGGCTTGCGCACCCCCCGCATCGACATGCAGAGGTGCTCGGCCTCGACGACGACGAGCACGCCCCGGGGTTGGAGGGTCCGTTCGATCTCGTCGGCGATCTGGGCGGTGAGCCGCTCCTGGACCTGGGGCCGCTTGGCGTAGGAGTCGACCAGGCGGGCGAGCTTGGACAGCCCGGTCACCCGACCGTCCTCGTTGGGGATGTAGGCGACGTGGGCCTTGCCGATGAACGGCACCAGGTGGTGCTCGCACATCGAGGTGAGGGCGATGTCGCGGACCATCACCATCTCGTCGTGCTCGGCCTCGAAGACGACCTTGAGGTGGGAGTCGGGTGCTTCGCGGAGGCCGGAGAAGACCTCGGCGTACATCCGGGCGACCCGCCCGGGGGTGTTGAGCAGCCCGTCGCGGTCGGGGTCCTCCCCGATGGCGACCAGGATCTCGCGCACGGCGGCCTCGATCCGGGGCAGGTCGACCGGGGGCAGGTCCGACGGGTCGGCGGCGGCGGGGACCGGGCGGGGGGCCCGGACCAGCTCGGGTTCGTCGAAGGGTGGCACGGGGAACGACCCTAGATCGTCCTGCTCCACGGGCGGGTCGACGAGTTGGTCGTTGGTCATCGCTCTGGCTCCCACGCGGGACCGGCCTGGTACCGGCTCACTCGAGGGTGGTCAGCACCCCCCGTGCCCGCTTCATTCCCGACGCCGGGGCGGGGCGGGTCGTCCGTCGACACCGAGTCGGCGCCGGCGAGGAGGTCGGCGAGCTCGGCATCGCCGAGGGTTTCGTGCTCGACGAGGGCGTCGGCGAGGCGATCGAGGGTGCTGCGGTGCAACGTGAGGATCTCGCGGGCCTCGGCGCGGGCCTCGGCGACCAACCGGGCCACTTCGGCGTCGATCGCCGCGGCCACCTCCTCGCTGTAGTCGGGCTCGCCGGCCACGTCGCGCCCGAGGAAGGGCTCCCCGCTGCGTCGCCCGAGCTGCAGGGTGCCGAGCGCGTCGCTCATCCCGTACTGGGTGACCATGGCCCGGGCGATCTCGGTGACCCGCTTGATGTCGTCGGAGGCCCCCGTCGTCGGGTCGCCGAAGATGAGCTCCTCGGCCGTCCGCCCGCCGAGGAGCATCGCCATCTGGTCGACGAGCTCGGCGCGGGTGTGCCACAGGCGGTCCTCGACCGGCAGGGCGAGCGTCCAGCCGAGGGCGCGGCCGCGCGAGACGATCGACACCCGGTGGATGGGATCGGTGTTGGGGAGCACGTGGCCGACGAGCGCGTGGCCGCTCTCGTGGTAGGCGATGATGCGCTTCTCCCGCTCGGTCATGACCCGGCTGCGCCGTTCGGGTCCGGCGAGGAGCCGGTCGATGGCCTCCTCGCACTCCGCCATCGAGATGCTGGTCTCCCCCCGGCGAGCGGCGAGGAGGGCGGCCTCGTTGAGGAGGTTGGCGAGATCGGCACCGGTGAAGCCGGGCGTGCGGCGGGCGAGGAGGCCGAGGTCGACGGCGTCGGCGAGCGGCTTGCCCTTGGCGTGCACGGCGAGGATCGCCTCGCGGCCGGTCAGGTCGGGCTGGTCGACCACGATCTGGCGGTCGAAGCGACCCGGGCGCAGCAGCGCGGGGTCGAGGATGTCGGGCCGGTTCGTGGCGGCGATCATGATCACGCCGGCGCTGACGTCGAAGCCGTCCATCTCCACGAGGAGCTGGTTGAGCGTCTGCTCGCGCTCGTCGTGACCGCCGCCGAGCCCGGCCCCCCTGTGCCGGCCGACGGCGTCGATCTCGTCGACGAAGATGATCGCCGGGGCCTCGGCCTTGGCCTGCTCGAAGAGGTTGCGCACCCGGCTGGCGCCGACCCCGACGAACATCTCGACGAAGTCGGACCCCGAGATGGAGAAGAACGGCGCCCCCGCCTCGCCGGCCACCGCCCGCGCCAGGAGCGTCTTCCCGGTGCCGGGGGGACCGAAGAGCAGGACGCCCTTGGGGATCTTGGCGCCCATGGCCATGAAGCGGTCGGGCTCGGCGAGGAAGTCGCGGATCTCGGCGAGCTCCTCGATCGCCTCGTCGCACCCGGCGACGTCGGCGAACGTGACGACGGGGAGGTCCTTCTCGGCCTTGCGGGCCTTGGTCTTGCTGAACCGACCCATGGGCCCGCCGCCACCTTGCATGCTCGTGATGAGCCACAGGAAGGCGCCGACGAGCAGCACCACCGGGAGGAGCTGGAAGAGCAGCTGGGTGAGGAGCGACTCGGCCTGGTTGTCGGTCTGGATCTCCACCCCGGCGTCGACGAGCTGGGTGGTGAGGGCCTCGGCGTAGTCGTTGGGGTAGGCGACCTCGTAGCGGGTCCCGTCGGTCAGCTCGCCCTGGACGGTGTTGTCGCGGTCCTGGATCTCGGCGGTGGCCACCTCGCCGGCGGCGATGCGCTCCTCGTACCGGACGAGGTCGATGTCGGTGCGCCCCGGCCCGCCACGGAGCGCCACGAACGCCACCACGGCGGCGAGGACGACGACGGCCACTGCGGGCACGAGCCATCGGCGCCGGGACCTGGATCTCCTGGGGGCGGGCTTCTCGGACACGGTGCGACCGAGGCTAGCGACGCCCGATCCGGTCCGAGCAGCCGGGCCCGTTCCGCTACGGACCCAGGTAGGTGCGCACCTCGCGAAGGTTGCGGTAGCGCTCGGCGACGTCGAGCCCGTAGCCGACCAGGAAGGTGTTGGGGAGCCGGAACCCGACGTAGCGCAGGTTCGGCTCCACCTTCTGCTGGCCCTCCTTGACGATCAGCGCGCAGACCTCGAGGGTGGCGGGCTGCCGGGTGGCGAGGTTCTTCAACAGGTAGTTGAGCGTGAGCCCGCTGTCGACGATGTCCTCGACCACGATCACGTCGCGCCCCGTGAGGTCGGCGTCGAGGTCTTTGACGATGCGGACGACCCCGCTGGTCTTGGTGGCGCTGCCATAAGAGGACACGGCCATGAAGTCGAGCTCGACGGGCAGGTCGACGGCGCGGGCCAGGTCGGCCATGAACATCACCGCCCCCTTCAGCACGCCGATCAACAGGGGGCGCCGACCCTGGTAGTCGACGGTGATCTCCGCGCCGAGCTGCTCGATCCGCTGCTGGAGCTCGTCGGGGCCGATGGCCAGCTCGCCGAGGTCCGGGTCGTCGGAGGGGGGCACGAGCGGCGAACGTAGCGCAGCGCCGGCGTCAGGCCCGCCCTACCCCACGGGCGGGACACCGTCGGTTCGCTCCAGCCGGAGGCGCCCCGCGGTCCTGGCCACCTTCCAACCCCCGCCCACCTGCGTGGCCCGGACCCGGCCGGCGACCACGTCGAGGACCCGGTCGACCGTCGCCGCGTCGGGGGGATGGCGGTCGGGATCGGTGGGGCGCAACCACTCCCGCAGCGCGACGCGGACCACCACCTCGGGGGCGGCCCCGAGGTCGGCGACGTCGGTGGGATCGAGGGCGCGGGCCTCCTGACGGAGGTGGTCGGCGACGGACCGCAGCAGGTCGGCCTGCCGGCCCATCACCGGGACCACGTCCCGGTCGGCGAGGTCGGCGAGCAGCGGGAGCACCTCGTGACGCACGCGGTTGCGGAGGAAGGCGGGATCGGCGTTGCCGGGGTCGGCGAAGGGCACGAGACCGTGTCGTGCGCACAGCGCCTCGGTCTCACGGCGGCGCAGCGCCAGGATCGGATGGCGGGGACCGGGGCGCATGCCGGACAGACCGTCGAGCCCGGCGCCGCGCAACAGGTTCACGAGGATCGTCTCGGCCTGGTCGTCGGCGGTGTGGCCGAGGGCGCAGTCGGGGCCGAGGGCGCGGTGGCGCGCCCGACGGGCCCGGGCCTCGAGGTTCGGCCCCGCGTCGACCTGCACCCGCTCGGCCCGGAAGGCGGCGCCCAGCCCGGCGGCGACGGAGCGCACGAGATCGGCCTCGTCGCCCGAGCCGGGGCGCAGGCCGTGGTCGACGTGGACGGCGGTCACCACGCACTCCGCGGCGACGGCCAGGACGAGCAGGGCGAGCGAGTCGGCCCCGCCCGAGACCCCGCACACGAGCGCCGTGCCCGGCGGGGGGAAGCGGCAACGTCCGAGCAGCTCGGGCTCGGCCGGGCGTGCCACCGGGTCAGCCGGCGGCGGGGAGCAACGCGTCGATCCGCTCGATCCAGAGGCGGGGCTCGCGGATCTCGGCCCGGCTGGGCAGGTTGGCCGGTGCCTCCCAGGCCCGGTTGAGGAAGTCCTGGCCGCCGTGGGCCTCGACCGCCTCGATGAACGCCTCGCCCTGGGCGTACTGCTCGAGCTTGGCCTCGAGGCCGATGAGCTGTTGGAGGAGCTTGGCCAGGCCGGTGGCGGACTGGCGGCGCTGGCGCAGCACCCGCCCGAACCGCTCGGCGCTCGGCACGAGCTCGGTGCCGGCGCGGTCCATGGTGACGTCGCCGTGGCCCTCGAGCAGGCTCATCAACCCGCCCACCTGGTCGAGGACGGCGCGCTGCTCGGGGCCGGCGAGGAGCGTCATGACACCGCCGTCGGCGAGCGGGTTGCGGCCCTGGCGCACGGCGGTGACGAGCTGGTCGAGGGCGCCGAACAGGCGATCGGGATCGGGTTCGACGGCGTCGAGGGTCTGGTGGACGAGCCCGATGAAGTGCTCACGGAGCCACGGGACACCGGTGAACTGCGCCCGGTGGGTGACCTCGTGGAGGGCCAGCCACATGCGGAACTCCGCCGGCGGGAAGCCGTACTGCTTCTCGAGGGCCAGGACGTTGGGACCGACGTAGTACACGAGGTCCTGGTCGAGGGGCCGCTCCTCCTCGATCACCAGGAGGTCGTACTGGCCGAGGACCCGGGTGCTCATCCAACCGAGCACCAGGCCCAGCTCGGCTCCCGCGAAGCGCGACGTGACCGGGAGCAGCGGGCTCGACCCCACCCGCTCGCCGAACCGGTCGAGCAACGGGCGCAACAGCCGTTGGAACGACGCCAGGTTGGCGCGGATCCACCCTTCGCGGTCGGTGACCCGGGACCGGGCGGGGCCGGCGAGGGACCGCAGCCCGGTCTCGGAGGCGACGAGGTCCTCGGCGCGCGCCGTGTACTCGGCGAAGTCGGGGGCGAGGGAGTCGTAGTGGTACGACTCGGCGAAGGGGTCGCGGCCGCAGCGGCGGACGGCGACCCGTTCGGCGAACGCCCAGTCGACGGCGCCGGCCACGGTCAGCTCACCGCTTGGGGTACTTGGGGACGACGACCTTCATCACGTACATGGCCAGGATGCCGGCGACGAGGAGGATGGTGCCGAGGACCAGCGCCACCGAGATCCAGAAGGTCCAGACGACGCCCAGTGCGAGTTCCATGGCGGGGATCCTAGAACGACCGGGCCGAGGGTCAGAATGCGGCGGCGGGGGCGTCGCCGCCGGTGTCGTCGGTCGCCAGCGCGGTGAGGGTCTGGGTGATCCGCAGCCGCAGGGCGTCGGGCACCTCCTCGACGGCCCGGGTGCTGACCACGATGCGCAGCTCGGCCTCGAAGTCGAAGATCTCGACGCACGGGTTGCAGCTCTCCAGGTGCGAGGCGATCGCGGACCGCTTGGCGTCGGTGAGCTCACCGTCGAGGAAGGTGTAGAGCTCGGCGAGCGCCTGCTCGCAGGGGGAGGGCTGGTCGTGATCGTGATCGTGATCGGCCATGCTCAGTCGACGTCCGTGGGGATCGAGGCGGTGGGGGCGGGTTCTCTCGGCTCGGGGGCGTCCGTGGGCCCCGGGGGGGGCGCATCGGTGAGTCCACGGGCCAGTGCGAACTCGTACAACTGCTTCTGGAGGCCTTTTCTTCCCCGGTGCAACCGGCTCATCACGGTGCCGATCGGGATGTCGAGGATCTCGGCGATCTCCTTGTAGGAGAACCCGTCGACGTCGGCGAGCAGGACGGCGATCCGGAACTGCTCGGGGAGCGCTTCGAGGGCGTCCTTCACCTCGACGTCGGTGAACCAGTCCATGAGCTCGTCCTCGGCGCTGCGACCGGCCTGCGCCGCCTCGAGGCCGCCGAGACGGCGGTACAGGTACAGGTCCTCGACCTCGTCGAGCTCGGTCTCGTCGGGCCGTCGCTTCTTCGACCGGTAGGAGTTGATGAAGGTGTTGGTGAGGATGCGGTAGAGCCAGGCCTTGAGGTTGGTGCCCTGCTGGAAGCCGCCGAAACCGCGGTAGGCCTTCAGGTAGGTCTCCTGGACGAGGTCCTCGGCGTCGGCGGGGTTGCGGGTCATGCGCATGGCCGCGCCGTACAACGCGGGCATGTACTCCATCGCCTGCTCCGCGAACTCCGCCTGGTCGGCCACCGGACCGTTCTACCAGCGAATCCCCCCGGTCACCCGGCGTCGACGGGGTCCCGCGGCGGGGTGGGTAGCGTCACGACGATGGGACTCGCCACCGAGCTCGGCTACCGGCACCGGCCGCCGAACGCCTTCCAGCGCCTCAACCAGCGCCTCGGCGCCACCCGCCCCGGGGCGTGGACCTTCTCGAAGGCCCTTCCCCCGCTCGACCGGATCGTCCACCGGGTGAGCAAGGGGGCGACCAGCCTCCCCGCCGTGCTGGCCGGACTGCCGGTGCTGATGGTCACCACGACCGGCCGGCGCAGCGGCGCCCCCCGCCTGACCCCGCTGATCTCGGTGCCCGTCGGCGACGACCTGGCGCTGCTGGGCACGAACTTCGGGCAGTCCCGGACGCCGGCGTGGGTGCACAACCTCGAGGCCGACCCGCACGCCACGGTGGAGTTCCGTGGGCGCGCGGTGGCGGCGACGGCGCGCCCCGCCACCGACGCCGAGCGGGCCTCGGTATGGGCCGCGTCGGCGAGCATCTACGGCGGCTACGGCACGTACCAGCAGCGCGTGACCGACCGCGAGATCCGGATCTTCGTGCTCGAGGCCACCCGGCCGCCCGAGCGCTCCTGAAACCGGGGGGCGAGGCGCCCCACTAACCTGCCGGCGTGAACATCGGGTTCCAGGAGTCCGCCTTCTTCGTGGCCGCGCTGGCGACGCTCGGCCTGGCCGTCTTCTGCCTCGTCGACGTGGTCCGGCGCCCGAAGCACACGTTCAAGGCGATCGACCACAACAAGATGCTGTGGGTCATCGTCACCGTCGTCGCCCCGGTGGCGTGCTGGCCGGCCAGCCTGGCCCTGTCGATCTTCTACCTGCGCAAGGTTCGCCCCGAGCTGGCCGCGGTCTGACCGACCCCTGGAGCCCGAGAGGAGAATCGAACTCCTGACCTGCTCATTACGAGTGAGCTGCTCTGCCGTCTGAGCTACCCGGGCGGGTCCGGCGATGGTAGCGCCGTGGGCGGGCGGACCGAACCGCGAACCGCGGCGGGTTCACCGCGCCCGGAGGCGGCCCAGCCGGACGAGGAGCGCGACGAGCTGCAGGCGCTCGTTGGGGTTGCGGACCAGTTCGTCGGCCAGCGCGGTGATCGCCGCGATCGCCTCCATCGCCGCGCCGGGTCGCTCGGAGGCGGCCATCGTGTCGCGGTACCGACGCGCCAGCTCGGTGAACCCGGCCCGCAGCTCGTCGGTGCGGTAGCGCCGCTCCTCGCGCTTGTGGCGGGCCACCATCTCGGTCCGCCCCGCTCCCCGCTCCCCCGTCGCGGCGACCCGTTCCTCGAGCTGGGCGAGCTCGGCCTGGTGGGCCTCGGCCAGCGTGGCCATGGCGTCGGCGATCATGGCCAGCAGCTCGTCGGCCACCACGACGGCCGTGCCACCGCTGCCGTCGAGACGGTCGGGCACGGCGTGCCAGGCCTGACGACGCAGCGACAGCCGCTCGTCGACCGCCAACAGCCGGGCGCGGCGCAGGTCGCCGACGGCGACCCGGGCGGCGTCGGCGGCCCGCGCCGGGTCGACCCCTTCGGCGACCAGCCGCTCGACGATGGCCGGCTCGGGCACCGGGCCGAGGTCGACGCGCACGCACCGGCTGGCGATCGTGACCAGGTCGGGGGTGAGGCGGTCGGCGAGGACGAGGAAGACGGTCCCCTCCGGCGGCTCCTCGATCGACTTGAGCAGCTTCGGTCCGGCCGTCGTGACGAGGTGGAACTCGTCGAGCACCAGCACCTTCGGGCCACCCTCCACGGACGCCCGGGACGCCCGGCCGATGATCTCGTCGGCCTGCTCGACGCTGATCGACGCCCCCGTCCGTTCGACGACGTTGAGGTCGGGGTGGGCCTCGGCCAGCGCCAGCGTGGCGTGACGGACGGCCTCGTCGCCGGTGTGGCCACGAGCGAGCAGGGCCGCCGCGAACGCCCGGGCCAGGGCCCGCTTCCCGCTGCCCCGGGGCCCGACGAGGAGGTAGGCGTGCACCGGTGACGCCACCGCGGCCCGGAGCTCGGCGACCGCGGCGGCCTGGCCGATCACGTCGCCCCAGACGTCGGGACCGGTCCCGTCGGCGGTCAGGGGTTCGGAGCCGCTCACCCGGGGAGTTGTAGCCGCTCGCGCACGGCGGCGTTCACGGCGTCACGCACCTCGTCGACGGGACGGGACCCGTCGAGCACGACCCACCGGTCGGGATCGGCCTCGGCCTGACGACGGAAGCCGTCGGCCACGGCGGCGTGGAACGACGCGCCGGCGGCCTCCATCCGGTCGAGGTCGCCCCCGAGGCGCTCGGCGGCGACCGCCGCCGGCACCTCGAGCAGCACGACGAGGTCGGGCCACACCCCGTCGACCGCGAACGCCGACAGCCGGCGGATCTCGTCGGCACCGAGGCCCCGCCCGTAGCCCTGGTAGGCGATCGAGGAGCCGGCGAAGCGGTCCGAGACGACGTGGCGACCCTGCACCAACGCGGGGCGCACCACCTCGGCGACGTGCTGAGCCCGATCGGCGGCCATGACGAGCGCCTCGGCCCTGGGGTCGAGGCCGACGGTGTCGGGCGACAAGGCGAGCCCGCGCAGCACCGACCCGATCGTCGTGCCGCCCGGTTCACGGGTGAGCACCGCGCCCAGGGCGTCGGCCAGCAACGCCGCCTGGGTGCTCTTCCCGCACGCCTCGCCGCCCTCGAAGGCCACGAAGCGACCCCGGGTCGCTTCGGTGCTCACGGACGGGAGTACCGCGACGGGTGCGACGACGCCCGGGCGCGCAGGATGCGCTCACCGGCGCGGAGGGCCGTCCACGCCGCCACGCCGGCGCCGATGATGATCGCCGAGGCCAGCCAGAGGGCGAGGCGGACCCCCGGCACCGGGATCGTGACGCCGAGCAGGGTGACCTCGCCGCCGACGAGGGCGGTCGACATCCGCCCCAGCAGCGCCGCCACGAGCGGCCCGACCACCATCGACACCAGCACGCACAGTCTCACGAGCGTGTTGAGCGAGCTGAAGACGCGGCCCCGCTTGTCGTCGGGGACCGCGGTCTGCAGCATCGAGAAGCCGAGCACGTAGACCGGCCCCACCGAGACGCCCATGAGGAAGACGAACGCCGCCGCCACGGGCAGCGTCGAGGAGGAGGCCGCGGCGAACAGCGCCAGGCCGGCGGCGAACAGCGAGGTGGTGAAGACCCGTCCGGCCGGGAGCCGCTTCTGCAGCAACGACACCCCCACGGCCCCGACGGCGACCCCGAACCCGAGGGCGGTGATGAACAGGCCGTAGCCGGCGGCGCCGGCGCCGAGCACCTCGGCGGAGAACACGGCACCGAGCGGGATCAGCATCCCGCCGCCGATGAGCCCACAGGCCAGGCCGAGGTTGACGGCCCGGACGGTGTGGTTGTCGAGGATCTCCCGCCAGCCCTCGCGGAGCTCGCCGAGGGTGCGGCGCAGCGCCGCCTTGATCTCGCGCTTCTCGGAACCGGCCACCGCCCGGGTCCGCATGGTCTCGGGGTCCGGGGGAGGTGTCTGGCCGAACGTCAGGCGGTGGATCATCCACGCCGAGAAGAGGAACGTGAACGCATCCACGACGAAGGCCAGCGCCACCTGGTCGCTGTCGAGGAAGGCCAGCGCCGGGACGTCGCCCAGCCACACCGAGACGGCGGCCAGCAGGGCGAACAGCGCGCTGGCGAAGGGGAACGTGCCGTAGGCGGCCGCCAGCGACAGCGAGTTGGCCGTCGTGAGGTGGTCGTGGGGCACGAGGTTCGGCACCTCGGCGTCCTTGGCCGGTGACCAGAGCAGCGTGAACACCTCGAGCAGCAGGGAGGCGATCACCAGCCCGACGATGGAGTCGACGAAGAGCAACGAGGCCAGCACCACCGCCCGGCCCACGTCGCAGGCGACCATGACCTTCTTGCGGTCCCAGCGGTCGACGAGCACACCGGCGACGGGACCGAAGAAGAACCCGGGGATGATGCGGGCGGCCATCACGAGCGACACCGCACCTGCGCCGGCGGTGCCGCCGATGCGGGTGGCCAGCACGATGATGGCGGAGAAGCCGAGCCAGTCACCGGTCGCCGAGACGACCTGGACGAGCCACAGGCGGAAGAACTCGTGGGAGCCGAAGAGCCGGACGTGCCATCCCGGTCGGTCGTTCGATGCCGCCGGGAAGACGGATCCGGTGTCGGCGTGGTCCGAGGTCACCACCGCGCCGTCGGGACCGCCGCGCTCGGCGGTGGCGTCGTCCCCGTGCTCGGGGTCGTCGGGGAGGCCCGGCTCGGGGCGCGGCACGGCCACCGGCAAACCCTAGAACCCGCGGGTCGTCCGGCCCTGGTACCTCGACGGGCCCGTCGCCGCCGGTCAGCCCCGGGGCGGCGGCTTCGCGGAGGCCCGCTTGCGACCCGTGGCCTTCACCGTGCGCCCGACGGTGGAGGAGATCCCGTCGCCGGTCGTCGCCCCGGCCCGCGCCCGACCCGACGTCGTGGTCGCCTTCTTCGCCGGCTTCTTCGCGGTCTTCTTCGCGGTCTTCTTCGCCGGCTTCTTGCCCACCTCGCCGTTGGCGACCGCGTCCCGTCGCATCTGCAACAGCTCGGCCCCCCGCTCGGGGCTGAGGCTGGCCGGCTCGTCGCCGACTCGCAGCGAGGCGTTGGTCTCGCCGTCGGTGACGTAGGGGCCGAAGCGCCCGTCCTTCACCACCATCTGGGCACCGGTCACCGGGTCGGGACCGAGCTCGGCCAGCGGGGGCTTCGGGGCCGCCCGGCCCCGGCGCTTGGGCTCGGCGAAGAGCCGGAGCGCCTCGTCGAGTGTGACCGAGAAGATGTCCTCCTCGGTAGCGAGGCTCCGGCTGTCCTTGCCGTCGTCGCCCTTGGTGAGGTACGGACCGAACTTGCCGTTCTGGGCCCGGATCTCGTCGCCGTCGGGGGCGACGCCCACGACCCGGGGCATCGACAGGAGCCGCAGCGCGTCGTCGAGGGCGACCTCGTGGGGGTCCATGGCGGCGAAGAGCGACGCCCGCTTCGGCTTGCCGTCGGGTGCCTCGTCGACCTCGCCGAGCTGGACGTAGGGGCCGAACTTCCCGTTCAGCACCAACACGGCCAGGCCGGTGTCGGGGTCGGTGCCGATGACCTTGCCGCCCTTCGGCATGGACAGCAGCTCCAGCGCGCGGGCGGCGTCGAGGTCGGCGGGAGGGAGGTCGTCGGGGATGCTCGCCGTGTCCGTGCCCCGCTGGACGTACGGTCCGAACCTGCCGGGCTTGGCGATGATCGTGACACCGTTCGGGTCCTCGCCGATGGGGAACGAGTTGATGGCGGCGGCATCGATCTCCGGGAGGCGGTCGGTGACCAGGTCGCGCAGGCCGCCGTGGCGCTCGCCGTCGACGCCGACGGGGCCGAAGTAGAAGTCCTCGAGCGTGGGGACCATCTCCGCACTGCCCGCGGAGATGGCGTCGAGGACCTCCTCGAGGTCGCGGGTGAAGCCGTAGTCGACGAGCTCGGCGAAGTGCTGCTCGAGCATCGTGGTGACGGCGAAGGCCGTCCAGCTCGGCACCAGCGCCGAGCCCTTCTTCCAGACGTAGCCGCGGTTCTGGATGGTCTCCATGATCGAGGCGTACGTCGACGGCCGACCGACACCGAGCTCCTCGAGGCGGGCCACGAGGCTGGCCTCGGTGAAGCGGGCCGGTGGCTTGGTCGAGTGGCCCTCGGCGGAGAGGTCGGTGGCGTCGAGGGCGTCGCCCGGGGTGAGGGCGGGGAGCCGGCGCTCCTCGTCGTCGTCGCTGCGCCACTCCTCCACCTGCATCCAGCCCCGGTCGGTGATCACCGTGCCGGCCGCCGAGAACTCGGCGTCGCGACCGGAGGCGGTGACGGCCCCGAGGCGCACCGTGACGGTCTCGCCGACGGCGTCGTTCATCTGGCTGGCCACGGTGCGGCGCCAGATGAGCTCGTAGAGGCGGGCCAGGCCGGGCTGGCCCAGCTCACGGGCCACCTCCTCGGGGGCGCGGAAGGTGTCCCCCGCCGGACGGATGGCCTCGTGGGCCTCCTGGGCGTTGGCCACCTTCTTGGCGTGCGAGCGGGGTGACGGGGGGACCGACCCGACACCGAAGCGCTCGGTGGCCGCCGCCCGGGCCGCGGCCACCGCGGCGTCCGACAACGCCGTGGAGTCGGTCCGCATGTAGGTGATGTAGCCGTCCTGGTACAGGCTCTGGGCCATCGACATGACCTGCTTCGCCGAGATCCGCAGCGCCCGGCCGGCGGACTGCTGCAGCGTGGAGGTGATGAAGGGAGCGAAGGGACGCTTGCGGTAGGGCTTGGACTCCACGGAGCGGGTGACGAAGGCCGCCGGCTCGAGCTCGGCGGCGAGGGCACGTGCGTCGTCCTCGCCGAGCACGACGCGATCGTCCCGGGTGAGCTGCCCCTGTAACGAGAAGTCGCCGCCCGATGCCAGGCGGGTGCCGTCGAGGGCGACGAGCTTGGCTCCGAACGAGGTCGACTCGGCGGTGCCGGCGGCCGCGAAGGTGCCCTCGAGGTCCCAGTAGCCGGCGGCGACGAACGCCATGATCTCCCGTTCGCGCTCGACGACGAGACGCGTGGCCACGCTCTGCACACGCCCTGCGGAGAGGCCGGGGTTGACCTTCTTCCAGGCCACCTCCGACACGTCGTAGCCGTAGAGCCGGTCGAGGAGGCGGCGGGTCTCCTGCGCGTCGACCATGCGGTTGTCGAGCTCGCGGGGGTGCTCGAAGGCCTCCCGGATCGCGGGGGCGGTGATCTCGTGGAACACCATGCGGTGCACCGGCATGGTCTGCGGCGGCTTGAGCACCTCGAGGAGGTGCCAGGCGATGGCCTCGCCCTCGCGATCCTCATCGGTGGCGAGGTACAGCGAGTCGGCCCCCTTGAGCGCCCGGCGGAGATCGGCGATCACGCTCTTCTTGTTCTCCGGCACCACGTAGTAGGCCTTGAAGCCGTTGTCGGTGTCGATGGCGAGGCGGGCCCAGCGCTCCTTCTGGACGGCCGGCGGCAGTTCCTTGGCCCGCCGGGCGAGGTCGCGGACGTGGCCGATCGACGCCATCACCGTGGGCGCGGCGGCCACCTGGGCGTCGTCGCCCAGGAAGGCTTGGATCTTCTTCGCCTTTGCCGGCGACTCGACGATGACCAGGGGTCCTGCCATGGCGCAAAGGTTGGGAGCACGGCGCCGCTGCTGTCAATGCGCCCCCCGCAACGTCGGCCCACGGGATCCCCCTTCGGGGGATCCCGGCGATCTCGACCGAGCAGCTCCGCAGCGACGCCGAGGGACCGGAGGGCCGTCGGCGTCGGGCCTAGGCTCGTGCGATGGCCCCACGTGCGACAGAACCCGGATCGGTCGACGCCGACGACCCGGTGGTCGACGACGAGGGCCGTCGACCGTGGGGCTCCTACGTCGTGCTCGACGACGGGTCCGACGCCAAGGTCAAGCGCATCACCGTCGATCCCGGCCGTCGCCTGTCACTCCAACGCCACCACCGCAGGGCCGAGCACTGGGTCGTCGTCAGGGGCGAGGCGACCGTCACCCTCGGCGATCGAGAGCTCACCGTGGCCCCGGGGGGCAGCGTCGACATCCCCGTGGGCACGGCCCACCGGGTGGCCAACGACGGCGACGGACCGCTGGTCTTCGTCGAGGTCCAGCTCGGCGACTACTTCGGCGAGGACGACATCGTCCGTCTGGCCGACGACTACGGTCGGGCCGACTGAGACGCCGCCGGGCGTCATCGCCGTCCCACTGCAAGGGCCCTCTCGTGGACTTCGCTCTCAGCCCCCGCGCCGCCGACCTGCAGGAGCGCCTGCTGGCCTTCATGGACGAACGGGTCTACCCGGCCGAGCCCGTGTTCGCCGAGGCCATGCACGCCTCGGGCGACCCCCACTTCCACCCGCCGGTGATGGAGGAACTCAAGGCCGAGGCACGCGAGCGGGGCCTGTGGAACCTCTTCCTGCCCCGGGTGACGCCCTGGACCCCCGACCCGGTGTCGAACACCGACTACGCGCCGCTCGCCGAGATCACCGGGCGGAGCCCCCTCGGACCGGAGGCGGTCAACTCGGCGGCGCCGGACACCGGCAACATGGAGATCCTCTCGATGTTCGGCACCCCCGAGCAACAGGAGCAGTGGTTGGTCCCCCTCCTGGCGGGCGAGATCCGGTCGTGCTTCGCCATGACCGAGCCCGACGTGGCATCGAGCGACGCCCGCAACATCGAGCTGTCCATCCGACGCGAGGGCGACGAGTACGTCCTGAACGGCCGGAAGTGGTGGATCTCGGGCGCGGCCAACCCCCGTTGCCGGGTGGCGATCGTGATGGGCAAGACCGATCCGGACGCCCCGACCTACACCCAGCAGTCCATGGTGCTCGTCCCGATGGACACGCCCGGGCTGACCGTGGTCCGGGACCTGCTGGTGTTCGGCTACAACGACCGTGAGGGCCACTGCGAGCTGCACTTCGACGACGTGCGGGTGCCGATCGCCAACCTGCTCGGCGAGGAGGGCGGGGGGTTCGCACTGGCCCAGGCCCGTCTCGGCCCGGGGCGCATCCACCACTGCATGCGCTGCATCGGGATCGCGGAACGGGCCCTCGAGCTGATGTGCCGGCGGGTCGCCGACCGGGTGGCGTTCGGGAAGCGCCTCGCCGAGCAGGGCGTGATCCAGGAGTGGATCGCCGACAGCCGCATCGAGATCGAGCAGGCGAGGCTCCTCACGATGAAGGCGGCATGGCTCATGGACACGGTCGGCAACAAGGGGGCCCGCGTGGAGATCTCCGCCATCAAGGTGGTTGCCCCCAACACCGCGCTGCGGGTCGTCGACCGGGCCATCCAGGCCCACGGCGGCGGCGGCGTGTCCCAGGACTTCCCGCTCGCCGCCATGTGGGCGGGCCTGCGCACGCTGCGGTTCGCGGACGGGCCGGACGAGGTCCACCGCATGCAGCTCGCCCGGCGCGAGCTGCGCCCTCACCTCGAGGCGCCTGGGGAGCCCACCTCCGCCGACCTGGGCGTGGCCCGGTGAGCATCGCTTTCCGCCCCGGCCCGGGCCACCGACGCCGCCCGCGCTGACGGGACCACAGTGGGCGTCCTGGTCGGCAACCGGTCCCGCGAGCGCACGCGCGAGGCCGCCGGGTACGCCATCGCCGTCCTCGGCGCCTTCGGCGTCACGGCTGTGCTCTCGGTGTTCAGCTCACCCCGGGAGTTCTTCGCGGGGGCCTGGTACCTGCTCGTCGTGATCGTGGCCGCCCTGATCGGCGGCTGGAAGGCGGGAGCCCTGGCCCTCGGCGCCGCCTGCGCCGGGTTGATCTGGGGGGTCCTCCCCCCGAGGCGCGACCTGGCGCTCGAATCGAGCGCAGACGCCGCGGCCCTGGCCGCCTTCGTCGCGATGGCCGTCATCGTGATCCTGCTCGTGCGCTCCCGCGACGGCGCGCGGCGGCTCGCCGAGGAGCGCAGCTTCCGGAGCGAGCACCTCTCGCAGCTCGCGGGTGACCTGGCCCTCGCCACCGGACCGGACGAGGTGATCCAGACCTCGCTGCACTGGTGCCGAGACTCCCTCGGCGCGTCGAGGACGCTGTTGACCCTCACCAGCGGTGTCGACGGGCGAGGACCGAGAGAGGAGTGGTGGTCGGGCGGGAGCCCGGTCGACGACGTCCTGCGCCGCCGGGTCGATCTGCTGTTCGACCGAGGCGGCACGCTGCTCGACGAGGCCGGGATCATCGCCGCCCGGCTCGCGGCCCCGGCCGGGCCGGTGGGGGTCCTCGTCGCGGACCTCGGTGCCGATCGACCGCTCGACGCCGAGGACGAGGAGTCGCTCTCGATCGCCACGGCCACGATCGCCCAGGCCTACGCCCGCGCCCAGCTCCGCGACCGCGAGCGGGCCGTGGCCGAGCAGCTCCAGCAGTCGCTGCTCCCGACCCGACTCCCGACGGTCCCCGGTCTCTCGATGCGCAGCTGGTTCCACCCCGCGCTCGGCAACACCGTCGCCGGTGACTTCCTCGACGTCATCGTCGAGGGCGACCGGTGGATGGCGATCGTGGGCGACGCCTGCGGCAAGGGGGTCCGCGCCGCGTCCGCAGCCTCGGCCGCCCGCCACACGTTCCGGGCGGCGGCGCTCGACGGGAAGGACGTGGCGACCACCGCCCACCTGATCGACCGGGCGGTGGCCGCGCTGCAGGACCAGGACATGTTCTGCACCGCGGTGCTCGTCGAGGGCCGTGAGGGGGACCCGGGCCTGCGGCTGGTGGTGGCGGGCCACCCCCGGCCGGTCGTCGTCCGCAGCTCCGGCGACCTCGAGGAGGTGGGGGCGGACGGCTCGCTCCTCGGGGTCTTCGCCGACGCCAGGGTCGAGACCGTGTCGATCGACCTCGCAACAGGCGAGACGCTGGTGCTCTACACGGACGGGCTGAGCGACGTCCCCACCGGGGGCCTCGACGTCGCCTCGATGCTGCACGGCGTCGGCCCGGACGACCTCGACACTCGTCTCGCCGAGTTGCGTTCGCCCGGCGGCGCCGACGACGTCGCCGTGCTGGCCATCACCCGCCTGGCCCGGTGAGTGTTCACTCCGCGGCGCTGGTGTCGGTCCGCCCGTCGAGCTCGTCGAGCACCGTGTCGTCGGACAGCAGCCCTCCGGCCCGGTAGGCCGCCCGCCCGACCATGTGGGCGGCGACCGGCGAGGTCAGGAACTGCACCGCCACGATGAGGACGAGCGCCACGATCTCACCGGCGTCGCGCACCTGGAACAGCGCGGCGATGCTGATGAGCATCAGCCCGAGCGTCGCCGGCTTGGTGGCGGCGTGCATCCGGGCGAACACGTCGGGGAGGCGCAGCAGCCCGATGCCGGCGACCAGGCAGAGGAAGGCCCCGGCCAGCAGCAGCGCGCCCGAGACGACGTCGAGGACCATCACGCCCCTCGCTTCTCGATGAACCGGGCGACCGTCACGGTCCCCAGGAAGCCGAGGACGCCGACGATGACCATGACGATGAGGTAGATGCCGTCACCGGTGTCGTACGCGTACACCCCGGTGCCGCAGGTGAGCAGCACGAGGAGGAGGTCGGTGGCGACGATGCGGTCGGCCAGCGACGGGCCCTGGACGAGACGCAGCACGGTGAGGACCGCCCCGGCGGAGATGAGGAGGTAGGCGACGGCGGCCACGACGGTCACGAAGCGCTCTCCTCGATCCGGGCCCGGTCGGTGGCGCTCCCGAACGCGGCGACGGCCAGCTCCTCGAAGCGCCGCCCGTCGGCCCGCACCGCGTCGGCGTCGGCCAGGTCGAGGGCGTGCACGTACAGCACGACCGGCGGCTCGGCCCCCGAGGGGACGCCGGGGGTGGCCCGCCCGGCGGCGCCTCCGGGGCGGTTCGCGCCGCCGCCGCCGATCTCGACGGTGAGGGTGCCGGGGGTGAGGCTGATCGCGTTGGCGACCATGGTGGCGATGATGGGCGACCGGCTCACCAGGGGGACCGCCACGATGCCCTCCGCGATGCGCAGACGCGGCCGCAGGACGGCCACCACCACCTGCACGTTGGCGACCAGGAGCGCCCACCCGAAGATGCCGAGGAACTTCACCGCCGCCACGAGGCGCGGGGTGCCCTCGTCCTCGGCGGCGACCACGTCGGGGCCGGTGGGGAAGACCAGGTTGACGACGACGATGGCGGCGATGCCGCTGAGGAGGTTGCCGACGCTCGGCTCGCCCCAGAGGGCCACCCAGACGGCCAACAGGACGACCGAGTTGAGCACCCGCCGGAGCAACGACGTAGCGCTCATCGGCCGAGCACCGCCGAGACGTAGGCCGACGGGTCGAGGAGGTCCTCGGCGGCCCGCTGGCACAGGTCGTAGAGGGGTCCGGCGAACACCGCGATGGCCAGGGTGAGGCCCACGAGGGCGATCGTGGCCCCGTTCATGATCGCGGGGGTGCGCAGCCGGGTGGTGCCGTCGCCCATCCGCAGGGTGGGGTCCTCGGGCTGGCCCCAGAACACCCCGTTCCAGATCTTGACCATCGAGAAGAGCGTGAAGAGGCTCACCGCCAGCGCCACCCCGGCGATCGCGTACTCCTCGACACCGAACCCGGCCTCGATCAGCGAGAGCTTCCCGACGAATCCGGAGAACGGGGGGATGCCGGCGAGGCTGAGGGCGGCGAGCCCGAAGAGGGCGGCGGTCAGGGGGGCACGGCGGAGGAGTCCTCCCACCCGGCTGAGCGCGGTGGAACCGGCGCCCTCCTCCACCAGCCCGCTGGTGAGGAAGAGGCTGGTCTTCACCGGGATCTGGTGGAGGAGGAACAGGACCGCCCCGGCGAGCCCGGCCACCGTGAACAAGCCGAGCCCGAGCAGCATGTAGCCGATCTGGCTGACGATGTGGAAGGACAGGATCCGCTTCATGTCGTCCTGGGCGATGGCACCGAGCACGCCGACGACCATGGTCAGCCCGGCGAACACGAGGATCAGCAGCGACGGGCCCGACTCGGGGAAGAGCAGGGTCTGGGTGCGGATGAGGCAGTAGACGCCGACCTTGGTCAACAGCCCGGCGAAGACCGCGGTGACCGGCGACCAGGCCGTCGGGTAGGAGTCGGGCAGCCAGTTGAAGAGCGGGAACATCGCCGCCTTCACGCCGAAGACGACGAGGAGGAGCAACCCCAACGCCGTGCGGATCCCATCGGGGAGCTCGGGGATCCGGAGCGAGAGATCGGCCATGTTGACGGTGCCGGTGGCCGCGTAGACGAGCCCGATGGCCGTGAGGAAGAGCAGCGAGGCCACGAGGTTCACGACCACGTAGGTCATGCCGTGGCGGACCTGGGCCCGACGGCCACCGAGGGTGATGAGCACGTAGCTGGACGTCAACATGATCTCGAAGGCCACGTACAGGTTGAACAGGTCGCCGGTCAGGAAGCTGAGGGCCACGCCCGCGGTGAGGACGAGGTAGGTGGGATGGAACGCCGACTGGTCGTCGGCGCCGCGCTGGCCGACGGCGAACACCAGCACGGCCAGCATCGTGGCGAGTCCGACCACGAGGACGAGACACGACAGCAGATCGGCCACGAGGCTGATCCCGAACGGAGCCGACCAGCCCCCCAACGTCACCGACTGGATCCCGTCTCGCTCGACGATGACGAGCAAGGCGATCGAGATGGCGAGCGCGAGGCCGACCCCGGCGACGCTGCACGCCCGCTGGAGGGGCCGCGAGCGGGTGAACACCACGGCAAGGGCCGCGAAGAGCAGCGGCACGGCGATCGCCGCGGGGAGCAGGAACCTCATGGCTCGACCCGCTCCTGCAGCCGGTCCTCGGACAGCTTGGCGATGCGGCGGTCCTCGAGGTCGTCCTCGACCTCGTCGTCCCTGGTCAGCTGGAAGCTGCGGTAGGCCAGCGCCAGGAGGAAGACGGTGAGGCCGAAGGTGATGACGATGGCGGTCAGGATGAGCGCCTGAGGGAGAGGGTCGACCACGACCTCGTCGCCCGACACCCGGCCGATGAACGCCGCCGCCCCCGAACCCCCGCCGGCGGCGAGCAGCAACAGGTTGCAGCCATGGCTGATCAGCGCCAGCCCGAGGATCACGCGTGTCAGCGTGCGTTGCAGCACGAGGTAGACGCCGGTGCCGTACAGGACGGCCACGAGCGCGGCGACGAGGACGGTCACTGCTCGTCCTCCGACGGGGCGCCGAGCTCGGCGAGGATCACGAGCACGGTGCCGAGCACGACGAGGTAGACCCCGAAGTCGAAGAAGAACGCACTGCTCGTCTTCACCGGCCCGATGAAGGGCACGTCGACCTTCAGGAGGCGGTGCTGGAGGAAGCCCCCGTCGTTGACGAGCGAGAGGAAGGCAGTCGCTCCGGCGACCACGAGCCCGGCACCGAGGAGGGTAGTGGGGCGCACCCGGATGGAACGGCGCAGCTCGGCCGGTCCGCCCGCCACGTAGCGGACGGCGCAGGCCGCCCCGGCCACGAGGCCGCCCACGAAGCCGCCGCCGGGACCGTTGTGCCCCGCGAAGAGCAGGTACACCGACACGACGAGCAGCACGTGGAACTCGGCCCGCACGACGATGTCGAGGATGGGCGACGACGGGCGCATCGGCACCCGCCCGGCCTCGGGGTCGACGAACGCCTCGGCGGGAGGCTCGACGGGCTCGGGGTTCACCGGGCCTCCTCCGTCGCTGTCGCCGTGGGCACGCGGGCGACCTCGTCGGCGGCGTGATCACCGTCGTCCTGCGCGAACCGTCGCCGCCCGGCCCTCACGAGGCCGATCACGCCCAAGCTCGCCACCACGAGCACCGTGATCTCCCCCATGGTGTCGAAGCCGCGGAAGTCGACGATGATGACGTTGACGACGTTGAGCCCGTGCGCCTCGGGTTCGGAGCGCACCAGGAACTCCTCGCTCACCGACGCCGTGCCGGCGGCGACGTCCTCGGCGGCCCGGTCAGGGGTGAGGGTCGTGTCGCGCAGGGCTCCGGTCGTGATGAGGAACACGAACACGAACGCGGCGACGATGACGCCGATGACGGCCGGGACGAGCCTGCGACCGGGGGTCATGGTCCTGGGGAAGCCCTCCGGGAGGTGGCGCAGCACCAGGACGAAGGCGGCGATCCCCAGCGTCTCGATGAGGACCTGGGTGAGGGCGAGGTCGGGAGCGCCCTGGACGAGGAACATCCCCACCATGGCGTAGCCCACCGCCCCGAGGAGGAGGACCGCCACGAAGCGCCGACGGGTGACCGTCGCGGCCAGGGCGGCGACGACCATCACGAACCCCAGCACCAGCTGCAGGGGCGAGTCGACGAGCGCCGGCCACTCGTCGGGCCCACCGGCCGAGAGCATCGGCAGGACGGGGAGGGCCACGGCCGTGAGCAGGATCACGCCGAGGTAGACGGGCAGCGACCCGCTCTGGGTGACCCCCGTCAGGCGCTCCGCACCCCGCAGCACCCCCCGGATCACGTGCTCGTAGGCGCCGAAGGCGCTGGGGAGCGGCGGGACGGAGGCCTGCCCGCGCTCCACGGTGCGGCGGGCGATGAACAGCACCGCCCCGAGACCGATGATGAGGACCGACAGCCCGAGCGCGGCGTTGACCCCCGCCCAGAGGTGGATGGAGACGTCCGCCTCCGGGAAGCCGAGGGCCCGGACCGCCGCGCCGACCAGACCGTTCAACAGGGCAGGCACGAGCCCCAGCACCAGGCCGAGCACGCCGAGCACCACCGGCGCCGCGGCGAACGCCTTGGACGGGTGCGGGGCGTCGGCACCCGTCACCTCCCGCGGGGCGTCGTCGGCGTGGACGCCGTCGCCCTCGGCGGGGCCGAACGCCCCCCAGACGAAGCGGGCGCTGTAGGCCACGGTGAACGTCGAGCCGACGACCAGGACGACGAGCAGCACGGCGCCGGCCGGCGCGGCGTCCTCGAGGAGTCCCTTGAGGGCCAACTCCTTCGAGATGAAGCCGAGGAGGGGGGGGAGGCCCGCCATCGACGCCGCGGCGAGGGCGGCCGCGCCCGCCACCACCGGCCAGCGCCGACCGAGGCCGTCGAGGACCCGGAGGTCCCGGGTGTGGGTCTGGTGGTCGACGACCCCGACGGTCAGGAACAGCGACGCCTTGAAGGCGGCGTGGGCGACGAGCAGGACGCACCCGGCGAGGGTGGTCTCCTCGGTCCCGGCGCCGAACAGGATCATGAGCAGGCCCAGCTGACTGATCGTGCCGTAAGCGAGGACGAGCTTCAGGTCGTGCTGGCGCAGGGCGCGGTACCCGCCGAGCAGGAGCGAGCCCGCCCCGGCGCCGAGCACCATCCAGCGCCACACCCCGAGGTCGGCGAACGCGGGAGCGAGCCGGGCGACGAGGAAGACCCCTGCCTTGACCATGGTCGCGGAGTGGAGGAACGCGCTGATGGGGGTGGGGGCGGCCATGGCCCCCGGGAGCCAGCTGTGGAACGGCACCTGGGCCGACTTCGTCAGCGCTCCCACCAGGATGAGTCCCACGCCGACCGTCACCGTGGTGCCGCTCGGGGGTGAGGCCACCCAGGCGCTCAGGTCGTAGCTGCCGGCGGACTGCGCGACGAGCACGAGCCCGCCGAGCATGGCCAGCCCGCCGCCCCCGGTGACCAGCAGGGCGTGCTGCGCGGCCGAGCGCGACCCGAGCTCTTCGTCCTTCGTCCCGATCAACAGGAACGAGGTGACCGAGGTGAGCTCCCAGAAGAGGAACAGGAGCAACACGTTGTCGGACACCACCAAGCCGACCATGGCCCCGGCGAAGGCCAGGAGGCTGGTCGCCGTGCGCGTCGTGCGGGTGGTGCCGTGGAAGTAGCCGGCCGAGTAGGCGAAGACCGCCACCCCGACCACCCCGATGACCATCAGCATCAACACGCCGAAGCCGTCCAGGCGGAAGTCCATCTCGAGCCCCAGCGCCGGCACCCAGCTGAACGACTCGGTCCACGCGCCGTCGTCGCCGATCCACACCCCGGCGGCGACGGCGTAGGCCACGGTGGCCAAAGGGGCCACGGCGGCCAACCAGAAGACCCTCGACCCGAGGCTCCGACCCGCGAGGGCGACCACGACGGCCAGGAGGCCGTAGAGCAGGACGAGGGCGAGCAGGGGGGTGCCTCCTTCGGAGCGACTCGTCGATCAGCGACGCCGACCGGACCTCCCGGCACATCTGCTGACGGTCCACCCGGTTCAAAGCGGTCTACCGCGCGTGGGTCTCGCCGCTGTTTCCCGAATGTGACCAGTTGATGACGTCGGTCGGCAGACTCTAGCCAGATGCTCCGGGGCCCTCGACGGCGGGGGCGCTCGACGCAGCGTCGGCGTCGCCCGCTCCGCGCTCGGCAGCGGCCGCGGAGCGGTAGACGACCAGGCGCACCGACGTCCCCTCGGGCGAGGCGACGATCTCGGACTCGTCGGCGAGCTCTCGCATGATGGGCAGGCCGAGACCGTGCTCGAACCCCAGACGGGCGGGGTCCTCGGCGTCGGGGACCACCGGGACGCCCTCGGGGTCGAAGCCCCCACCCCGGTCGACCACCTCGACCCGGATCCGCTCCTCGTCGAGATCGCAGGTGATCACGATCCTCTCGTCGCTCTCGAGATCGGCGTGCGCCTCGACGGCGTTGGTGGTCGCCTCGGAGACGGCCACCCGGAGGTCGTCGATGCGCTCGGTGCGGAAGCGGGGCTCGACGGCGGCCGCCGCGGCCACGACCTGGCGGGCCAACGAGAGGTAGTCGGCGCGGGCCGGGATCTCGAGTCGGACCTCGCGCACGGGGCCTCAGCCCCCCGCCAGCGCCTGCGTCGCCTCGTCGACGGAGGCGTGCAGGGGAAGAATGTCCACCAGACGCGTCACCTCGAAGACCCGCGCCACCTGGGGCTCGGCGTTGGCCAGGGCGATCCGCCCGTCGCCGTCACGGGCCCGCCGCACCGCACCGAGCAGGACGCCGACGCCCGTCGAGTCGAGGAAGTCCACCCCGGCCAGGTCGATGACCAGGCGACGGCTGCCGTGCGACGCCAGGCCGATCAGCTCCTGGCGGAGCCGGGGAGCCGTGGCCACGTCGAGCTCGCCGACGACGGCGACGACGGTCACGCTCGGGTCGGTGGCGGCGGGCGTCACGGTGACGTCGAACAACACGGGCTGCTCCCAGCTGCGCTCGTGACGACCCGACGTGACCCCACGGGATGATGCTACCGACGGGGATCATCCCCTTCGCGTCCTGCTGTCCCGGGCCGAGGGCTCGTCACCCGACGGGTCGCCGCGACGTTCGCCGGACAAGTAGCCTCTGCCCGGATCGAGATCACCCGGGAGGGACTCCATGACGCTCCAGCGAACCCGCCGCCGCGTCGCGGCCGCCGTCGCCGCCGTCGTGGTGGCCGGCACCGTCGTCGTCGGGGCGGGGGGGCCCGCAGGCGCCGCGACGGCGTCCAGCGATGCCGAGCTCCGCGCCGCGTTCGGCGACCCCACCGAGACCACCATCACCCTCACCGCGGACGTGGACCTCACCAACTGCGTGGCGGGCCAGCTCTTCCGCCCCGCGGGCGCGGTACCGCTCGTGGTGGACGGCGCGGGCTTCACCATCCGCCAGACCTGCGAGTTCGAGCGGGTGATGCGCAGCGAGGGCGGCGGCCTCACGCTGCGCTCCGTGAGCGTCACCGGCGGCAATCTCCTTCCCGGTCCGTCCGACAGCGCCGGGGGCGGCATCTGGAACGGCGGCCCTCTGGTCATCGAGGACAGCACCATCACCGGGAACCGCGCCGACGGGCCGGTCGTGGCCCCCGGCACGCAGATCGGCGGCCTCGCCGGAGGGCTCTTCTCGACCGGTGACCTGACCATCTCCGCCTCCACCATCAGCCAGAACACGGCCGGCGGGGGGACGAGCATCTTCGCCGGGCTCGGCGGCGCGTTCGCCGCCAACGGCATCACGCTCGTGACCGACTCGACGATCACCGGCAACGTGGCCGAGGGAGCCGAGGAAAGCGGAGGGGGTGCGGGCGCGATCTTCGGCAACAGTCCGGTGACCCTCGTGCGCACCACCCTCTCGGAGAACCGCTCCGAGCCGGGCACCAACTCCGGCTCGGGCTACGGCGCGGCCGTGGCCATGAACGGCTCCCTCACCCTCATCGACTCCACGGTGACCGGCAACGTCGCCGAGGGACCGGCGTCGAACACCGGCGGCGTCGCGGCGGGCGACCGGCTCACCATCGTGTACTCCACGATCACGGGGAACTCCGCCGCCACGCAGGGGGCCAACGTGCGGCTGAGTGAGGGTGACGAGGTCTTCGCCTCGGTCATCAGCGATCCGCTCGGGGGCGCCCCGAACTGCGCGGCCCCGCCGGGGACCTCGCTCGGGTACAACG
The DNA here is from genome assembly GCA_025455885.1 of Acidimicrobiales bacterium. Lineage (NCBI taxonomy): Bacteria > Bacillati > Actinomycetota > Acidimicrobiia > Acidimicrobiales > Acidimicrobiales bacterium. The sequence continues at coordinate 43,000 of JALOLR010000011.1, read as the reverse complement.
TCGCCAGCGACGACTCCTGCGCCCTGGACGCGTCCACGGATCAGGAGGGGGTCGACCCGCTCCTCGGGCCCCTCGCCGACAACGGCGGCCCGACCCGCACCCTGCTCCCCGGGCCCGGTAGCCCGCTGCTCGACGCCATCCCCGTCGCCGACTGCCAGGACGGACCGGTCGCCGTACCCACCGACCAGCGCGGGGTCACCCGCCCCCAGGGCCCCGGGTGCGACATCGGCGCCGTCGAGATCGCCGTGGAACCACCGGACACACCGGGTACCGGCGGCACGGGCGGCACCGGCGGCACGGGCGGCGCGGGCGGAGCGGGGCCGGCCGGGGCGGTGCTGGTGACACCCCGCTTCACGGGCTGACGCCACTCGCGCCGGCTCTCCACGAGCCCGGCCGCGGGCCCGCGGTCGTACGGATGTTCACCTAGCATGGGCGCCATGGCGCTCCCCGCCGACCCCGGCCCGGACGGGTTCCTCGCGTCGTTCGTCGACGACCCCCGCCTCGTGCACGTCGAACGCCTGCCGGCCCGACCCGCCCGCACCGCCGAGCTGTCCCGCCCCCTCCCCGCCGAGGTGCGCGACGCGCTCGGGATCGACCACTTCTGGAGCCACCAGGCCGAGGCGATCGACCTCGCCCGGGACGGCCGCTCGGTCGCCGTCGCCACGTCGACGGCGTCGGGCAAGTCGCTGTGCTTCCAGGCTCCCATCGCCGAAGCGGTGAGCCAGGGGCTGCGGTCGGGCACCGCCCTCCTGCTCTTCCCCACCAAGGCGCTGGCCCACGACCAACTGCGTTCGGTCACCGACATGGCGGTGCCCCGCCTCACCGCCGCCGCCTACGACGGGGACTGCAGCCCCGAGGAGCGAGCGTGGGCTCGCGCCCACGCCAACGTGGTGCTCACCAACCCCGAGATGCTCCACGTCGGGCTCCTGCCCCACCACGCCCGCTGGGCCACCTTCTTCATGCGGCTGCGCTACGTCGTGGTCGACGAGCTCCACACCCTCCGGGGGATCTTCGGGTCCCACGTCGCCCACCTCCTGCGGCGGCTGCGGCGCATCTGCGCCCACTACGGGTCGACGCCGACCTTCGTCTTCACGTCGGCCACCATCGGCGACCCCGGCCGGTTGGCGTCGGAACTGTGCGGTCTCCCGGTGACCGAGGTGACCGACGACGGCTCCCCCACCGGAGAACGGCTCTTCGTCCTCTGGAACCCTGCAGCCGACCAGGAACACCACGGTCGCTCCGTCTCGGCGACCCGAGACACCGCCGAGCTCATGAGCGGCCTCGTCGCCGACGGGCGTCGCACCATCGCGTTCTGCCGCAGCCGCAAGGCCACCGAGCTGGTGGCAGCCGACGTCCGGCGGCGGGTGCGCGCCGACCTGGCCGACGGCATCCGTCCGTACCGGGGCGGCTACCTCGCCAGCGAGCGTCGCGACATCGAGAAGCGGCTCTTCAGCGGCCGGCTGCGCGGCGTGGTGGCCACCACCGCCCTCGAGCTCGGGATCGACGTCGGGGGGCTCGACGCCTGCGTGCTCAACGGGTTCCCGGGCACCGTGGCATCGATGTGGCAGCAGGCCGGACGGGCCGGACGCGACACGCGCTCCTCGATCGCCGCCCTCGTGGCCGGCGACGACCAGCTCGACCAGTGGTTCGTGCACCACCCCACCGAGCTCTTCACCCGGCCACCCGAGCCGGCGGTGGTCAACCCCGCCAACCCCCACGTCCTCTTGCCCCACCTGGCCTGCGCCGCCTACGAGCTCCCGCTCACACCGGCCGACGAGGTCTGGTGGCCGGGCCTGCTCGACGACGGGGTGCGCGACCTGGTCCTCGACGACACGCTGCGGCTCCGACCACCGCACCACCGACGTGGTCCCGCCGCCGTCTGGGCCCGGCGGGGCTGGCCCTCGAGGGGCGTGGGCCTACGCAGCGCCGGCGGCGACGAGTTCCGCATCGCCACCGCCGACGGCACGCTCGTGGGCACCGTCGACGGCGGACGGGCGCTGCGGGTCGCCCATCCGGGGGCCGTCTACCTGCACCAGGGCCGGGCGTGGCGGGTGACCGACCTCGACCTCGACGACCGGGTGGCGCTCGTCGAGCCGTCCGACGGGAGCGAGTACACCCAGCCCCGCACGACCACCGACATCGCCGTGCTCGGACGCGAGCGCAGCCGGTCCATCGGCGACGTCGAGCTGACCCTCGGCCCTGTCAGGGTGAGCTCGCAGGTCGTCGGCTACCGCCGCATCGACGCCTTCACGGGCGAGCAGCTCGGCGTGCACGACCTCGACCTCCCCCCCGGCGAGCTGGTCACCCGGGCGTTCGCCTACGTCGTCCCCGACCGGGTGACGGCCGAAGCGGGGCTCACGGCCGCCACCCTTCCCGGCGCCCTCCACGCCCTCGAGCACGCCGCCATCGGCATCCTCCCCCTGTTCGCCATCTGCGACCGGTGGGACGTGGGTGGGGTGTCCACCCCGCACCTCCCCGAGACGGGGGCGGCCACGATCGTCGTCTACGACGGCTACCCCGGCGGCGCCGGCGTCGCCGAACTCGGCTACGACGCCGGTGACCGACACCTCCACGCCACCCTCGAGGTCATCGAGCGGTGCGACTGCCTCGACGGGTGCCCGTCGTGCGTCCAGTCGCCGAAGTGCGGCAACGGCAACGAGCCACTGGACAAGGCGGGGGCAGCCGCGCTGCTGCGCCGGATCCTCGGGACGGAAGGGTCGTAGCGCCGGGTCAGCGCTCCGGATGCTCGACGCGCATCACCGCCGAGGCCTCGAGGTCGACATCGGGGAGCAACGCCCCGACGAGCGGGAGGTCGGTGCGCACGGTGTGGCGCACCGTGGCCCGCACCCTCCGCCCTCCGTCGAGGAGCTCGGTGGTGACGGCCGTCCCGGGGAGGCCGCCCGCGGCGTGCGCCGCCCGCACGGCCGCGCCGGCGCGGTCGCCCGCCGACTCGGCCACCGCCGCCCCGCGTACGGCCTCCCGCGCGGCATGGACGACGAGGAGCTGGTCGCGAGCCACGAGGCCGACCTGGAGGACCAGCACGAGCACCAGGACGACGAGGGGGAGGGCCATCGCCAGCTCGACGGTCGACTGCCCGGCCGCACCCCGGAGCCGCCGACGACGGCCCTCCCGCCTCGCGGCCCTCACCGCACCTTGCCGATGATGTCGTTGACGACGGTGTCGAAGAGCTTGCCCACCGCACCGGACTTGGTGGCCCACGCCACGAGGAGCAGTGCGATGCCCGCCGCGCCGAGGAGCACGAGGGCGTACTCGGCCGTGGCCTGACCCCGGTCGCCCTCTCGGGCGGTGGGGCGATCGGCCAGGGCGAGGAACAGGGCCACGTGGGCCCGGACGACCAGTGTGGTCATGGGAAACGCCTTCCATTGTCGGAACAGCACGGGACGCCGAGCGCCGAGAGGTCACCGGAGGTGACGAGCGGAAACGGGGCACCCTCAGGGCGCCGGGACGACCGACGGGAAGGAGCCGGCGAGGAGCGGGACGACCGCGAGGAGGACGAATGCCGGGAGCACGCACATCACCAGCGGGAAGAGCAACTGCACCGGGAGCCGGCGGGCCCGCTCCTCGGCCCGACGGCGGCGCAGGAGGCGAGCGTCGACCGCCACCCGATCGAGGGCCACTGCGAGGGGCGCGCCGTAGCGTGCCGCACCGGTCAGAGCCGACGCGAGGGGTCGTGCCGCGTCACCGAGGACGTCCAACGCGGACAGAGCGTCGCCGAGTCGGACGCCGAGCCCGACCTGCCGACCCACCTCGCGGAGCGCCTCGCCCACCGGATCGGGGACGGCGGGGGTGACCACGGCGACGCTCTGGTGCACCGACAAGCCGGCGCCGGCGGCGAGGCGGAACAGGTCGACCACATCGGGCAGCACGTCGCGCACGTCCTCGTCGCGACGGGCCGGGGCACGGCGCTCGACCACCAGGAGGACCGTGGCCACGCCCACGGCCACCACGCACCCGAACCAGGGTCCGAGCACCACCGCGGTGCTCGCTCCGCCGACGAGGGCGGCACCCACCCGCAGATCGGCGGCGGGGTCGCCTCGGCGTCGTGCGAGACGACGGGCGGCCCGACCCAGACGCCGCACGGCGGCGGTGGCCGACACCACGGGCGCGCTGAGGGTCCGCTCGGAGCAGCGCCCCGCGCCCGGGGCGGCGGGTTCGACCAGTCGTCGCGACGGTGGGCGCCGAAGCCGGGCGTCGCCGCCCACCACGAGAGCGAGGACGGCGCCGGCGGTCGCCACCGCCACCGCCCACGCCGACACGCTCACGTCGCCCGCCTCACGGCGAAGTACATCCACGCCCCGCCGACGAGGTCGAGGACGAGACCCCCGACGATGCAGGCCCAGCCGAGCGGAGACCCGACCAGGAAGCCGGCGATGCGCTCGTCCGCCGACGCCGCGCCGAACGCCACGACCACCGGCGCCACCACGAGCACCGCCGCCGACGCCCGGGCCTGCGTCGAGAGCGCCGCGACCTCGCGTTCGACGGCGATCCGGTCCCGCAGGGTGTCGGCCACCCCGTCGACGACCGGGCCGCTCACGCCTCCGGTGTCCGCGGCGACGGTGAGGGCCGTCCCGGCCAACTGACGCGACGCGGTCGGGAGCGCGTCGACCCAGGCAGCCACGGCCGTCGCGAACGGCGCGCCGCGCTCCAACGCGACGACCACCGCCGTGGCCCCCGGATCTACGCCCGGCCTTCGGCGGTCGAGGTCGGCGGCGGCCGAACCGACGGCGGCTCGCAGCGAGGAGCCGGCACGCAGCTCGCGCGACACCGCCTCGAGGAGCGCGGGGACGGCCTGGTCGGCGCGGCGGGCGACGCGGGGGTCGTGGCGCCGCACCACCTGACCGAGGCGCTCCACCACGCCGACCCCCGGAGGCCGGTGGACGACGGCGGGTCCCCGCACGCCCGACGACGCCGGCAGGGTGGCGGCTCGCCGTCGAGCCCGCCAGGCCGTGGCGGCCGCCGGGGTGGACGACGCCGTCGCGAACAGCGCGGCGACGGCCACCGCGACCACGATCCCCGCGCTCACCGGTCCGACCCCACCCAGGCCGGATCGGGCGGCGACGCGGCGGCAGACCGCGGTCGACGGTCGGGCACGCGACGCAGCACACCGTCGGGGTCGGTGAGGGAGACGACCGAGAGCGCGTCGTCGAGGTCCCCGGCACCGGCCACCTCGGCCACCGCCACGACCCGGCGGGACCCGTCGGGCCGCCGGGCGACCTGCACGACGAGGTCGATCGCCGAGCGCAGCTGCTCGCGGACGGCGGCGCTGGGCAGCGCGACGTCACCCATCAGCACGAGCGTCTCGAGCCGCCGGAGGGCGTCCCCGGGGGCGTTGGCATGACAGGTGGAGAGCGACCCCTCGTGACCCGTGTTCATCGCCTGGAGCATGTCCAGCGCCTCCCCGGCGCGGACCTCCCCCACCACGATGCGGTCGGGTCGCATGCGCAACGCGTTGCGGAGCAGGTCGCGGATTCGGACCTCACCGAGCCCCTCGGCACTCGGCGGACGGGCCTCCAACCGGATGACGTGGCGGCCGGGCAGGCGCAGCTCGGCGGCGTCCTCGATGGTCACGACCCGCTCGCCGTCGGGGATCTCGGCGGCCATGGCGTTGAGGAGGGTGGTCTTGCCGGCTCCCGCCCCGCCCGACACGACCACGTTCAGGCGGCTGCGCACCGCCCAGCGCAGCACCGACACGACCCCCGGCTCGGCGACGTCGGCCAGGTCGATCCGTCGGGCTCCGAAGCGTCGGATGGTGAGGCACGGCCCGTCGACGGCGAGTGGTCGCACGACGGCGTTGACCCGCGAGCCGTCGGGAAGGCGGGCGTCGACCATCGGCGTCGCCCGATCGACGTGCAGGCCGAGGGGGGCGACGATCCGCTCGATGAGCGAACCCGTCAGAGCTTCGTCGAGGACCACCGCGCTGAGGTGCAGGCGGCCGTGGCGCTCGACCCACACCTGGCCGCCCCCGTTGACCATCACCTCGTCGACCGCCGGGTCGGCGAGGAGCGGCTCGAGAGGCCCGAGGCCGTCGACCCGGGCCCGGACCTCGTCCACCACGGCGTCGACCTGCGCACCGCCGAGGAGCGGGTCGTGTCGCCGGGCGAGGGCTCGGAGAGCGGTGCGCGGGTCGGTCGGGCCGTCCGCACGCTCCGGGGCCTCGAGCAAGACGCGGTGGAGCCGGCCGCGCAGTCCGTCGGGCCCGTCGACCCCCACCCCGGGGGCGACCCGGTCGCCGGTGTCGGTCATGCCGCGTGGCGCAGCGCCCGCTCCAGCTTGCGGGGGACACGGACCCCGAGCATGCCGGCGTCCACGGCGCGGGCCACCGCCGCCTCGACCTCCACCTCGGCGACGACAGGGACGCCCAGGAGGTCCTCGATCTCCCGGACCCCGAGGGACCGCCCCTCCTCCACGAGCACCACCACCCCCGAGGGGCGCAACGGCAGGGCGAGTGCTCGGCGCACGGAGAGGAAGCACGCCCGGGTGACGAGCAGCGACACGGTGGCGACCCCGGCCAGCAACCGGGCCACCTCCGCCGGCTCCCCGCCGGTGCCGTCGGCCCGCACGGTGCCCACGTCCACCACGACCGGACGCACGTCGCCGGCCAGGACCTCGGCGAGGACCTCGGCGCGATCAGGGCGGCCGAGGGGCCCCCGACCCCGTGGCAGGATCCGCACGTCGGACGACACGCGCTCCTCGAGGCGACCGAGGGCGTCGGCGGGTACCGCGGCGCCGGCGGCCAGCCACTCCGCCAGCCCCGGCCCCGGCGGCTCCGGTGCCCCGAGGGCAGCCGGGAGGTCGCCCCCGAGATCGACGAGCAGGGCACCGTCGTCGTTGCGGGCGGCGAGGATCCGCCCGAGCGCGGCGACGACGGTGGTGGTACCGGATCCGCCTTTGGCGGACCAGCAGGACACGAGCATGGGAACCCTCCCGGCGGGCGGGGCGCACGGCGGCGCCTCTCGACGACGACCGGGGAAGGTGCCGGCACCGTAGGAGAGGCCCCGCCCCCGGTCAAGGGGTCGACCGGGCACGATCCCGCCGAGCCTCCCCGCGGGGCGGAGACGCCAGCCGTACCCTGAGGCCCGATGCCCGCCGCGTTCTTCGACCTCGACAAGACGGTGATCGCGACGCCGTCGATGGTCGCCTTCGGGGGACCGCTGCGCCGGGCCGGGATGATCAACCGACGCCTCATGCTCCGGGCCCTGTGGAGCGGCATCGTGTTCCACTACCTCGGCGCCGACGAGGAGCGGATGCGGCGGTTCCGCGAGTCGGCGCTGCGGGTGACGAAGGGATGGGACCAGGCGCTCGTGCGGGGCCTCGTCGCCGACACGCTCATCGACGTGGTGGAGCCCATCGTCTACGACGAGGCCCTCACGCTGATGCGGCGCCACCAGTCCGCGGGCCACCGCGTCGTGCTGATCTCGGCCTCACCCGAAGAGATCGTCGTCCCACTGGGCGACTACCTCGGCGTGGACGAGACGATCGGGAGCCGGGCCCGCATCGACGCCGGCGGCCGGTACACGGGCGAGGTCGAGTACTACGCATACGGCCCGTACAAGGCCGACGCCGTCGAAGAGATCGCCCGCCGCGACGGGCTCGACCTCGCCGAGTGCTGGGCGTACTCGGACTCCGCCACGGACCTGCCGCTGCTGCGCACCGTCGGACACCCGGTCGCGGTGAACCCCGACCGGGCGCTGGCGCGTGTGGCGCGGGCCGAGGGCTGGGAGGTCCGCCAGTTCCGCAACGGCGTGCCGTTGGGCGAGCGCATCCCCCGTCCTGCGCCGGGACGCATCGCCCTGGGGGCGTCGGTCCTCGTGGGAACGATCCTCGGCGCCGCGACGGGCCGGTGGCTGCTCGGCCGTCGACGGGCGGCTCACGCGCCTGCGGCGCGCACCACGCTGGGCGTCGTACCGGGATGGGTGCGGACCGCCGTCTCGGCGGGCCCGGGAGGGGTCAGGCGTCCTGCAGCTTCTTGACCGCGAAGGCGGCGAGAGCGAGCACGACCAGGACCACGAGGAGCTTCTTCATGCGGTGAGCATACGACGCACCCCGGCACGGGGCGAGCGGGCACGGGTAGCGTCACCCGTGGAGGTGTCTGCTGGCCTGGTGGCAGCCCCCGCCTTCAAAGCGGGTGGTGCAGGCGATCCCTGCACGGCGGGTTCGATTCCCGTCCACCTCCGCCACCGCCCCCGGCGGCGTCCGGCCGAGGGGTCCGCGTCCCGAGGTCACCGTCGGCCTCTGCGGGCCCTCGACGAGGTCTCGGGCAGGGAGGAGACTTCCCTAGAGTTGCCGGGCGGCCCCACCGATCGGCCGCGCCCCACCCGCCGCCGACCCGTCCGGTCGCGCTCACCACACCGAGGTCCGCCATGCCGCACGAAGTCCGGGGCGTCGTCGCCCGCGAGAAGGGCGCACCGGTCACGATCGAGACGATCGTGGTCCCCGACCCGGGCCCCGGCGAGGCGCTCGTGCGAGTGCAGGCCTGCGGGGTGTGCCACACCGATCTGCACTACAAGCTCGGTGCCATCGGCGAGGAGTTCCCCTACCTCCTCGGCCACGAGGCGGCCGGCATCGTCGAGGCGGTCGGCCCCGACGTCACCGGGGTCTCGCCCGGCGATTTCGTGATCCTCAACTGGCGGGCCGTCTGCGGCACCTGCCGCTCGTGTCGACGAGGACGCCCGCAGTACTGCTTCGCCACGCACAACGCCACCCGGAAGATGACCCTCGCCGACGGCACCGAGCTGAGCCCGGCGCTCGGCATCGGCGCCTTCGCCGAGAAGACGCTGGTGGCTGCCGGCCAATGCACACCCGTCGATCCGGCCGCCCGACCGGAAGCGGCGGGACTGCTGGGGTGCGGGGTGATGGCAGGGCTGGGCGCCGCGATGTTCACCGGCGAGATCGGACCCGGCGACTCGGTGGCCGTCTTCGGCTGCGGCGGGGTCGGCGACGCCGCCGTCGCCGGGGCCCGCCTCGCCGGGGCCACCACCGTGATCGCCGTCGACCTCGACGCCCGGAAGCTCGAGCTGGCCACGGAGTTCGGCGCCACCCACACCGTCGACGCGTCGACCACCGACCCCGTCGAGGCCATCCAGGCGCTCACCGGGGGCAACGGCGCCGACGTGTGCATCGAGGCGGTCGGCAACCCGAAGGTCTTCGAGCAGGCCTTCTACGCCCGCGACCTCGCCGGCACCGTCGTCCAGGTCGGTGTCCCCGACCCGGAGATGCGCCTCGAGCTGCCGATGATCGACTTCTTCGGGCGGGGCGGGCGCCTGAAGCCGAGCTGGTACGGCGACTGCCTGCCGTCGCGCGACTTCCCGATGCTCATCGACCTCTACCTCCAGGGCCGCCTCGACCTCGACCGCTTCGTCAGCGAGACGATCCCGCTCGACGCCGTCGAGGCGGCGTTCCACCGGATGGAGGCGGGCGAGGTCCTGCGCTCGGTCGTCGTCGTGGCGGACCCGTCATGATCGACCGCGTCGTCACCTCCGGCACCTTCACCCTCGACGGTCAGAGCTTCGACGTCGACAACAACATCTGGGTGGTCGGCGACGACGCCGAGGTCATCGTGATCGACGCCGCCCACGAAGCGGCCCCGGTCGTCGCCGCGGTGGGCGGTCGACGCGTCGTCGGCATCCTCGCCACGCACGGTCACAACGACCACATCAACGTCGCCGCGGAGCTGGCCGACGAGCTCGGGGCGCCGATCTCGATCCACGCCGACGACCTGATGCTCTGGGAGGTCGTCAACCCGGATCGACCGCCCGACGCGCTGCTGCACGACGGGGACCGGGTCCGCGCCGGCGACGTCGAGCTCGAGGTCCTCCACACCCCCGGCCACTCCCCCGGGGGCTGTTGCTTCCTCGATCGGGAGGGCGGCGTGGTGTTCAGCGGCGACACCCTCTTCCAGGGCGGCCCCGGGGCCACCGGCCGCTCCTACAGCGACCGGGACACGATCGTGGCGTCCATCCGCAGCCGACTGTTCACGCTGCCGCCGTCGACGGTGGTGCACACCGGGCACGGCGACTCGACCACCATCGGGGCCGAGCAGGCCGGCTTCTCGGACTGACCGAGTCCCTGGGACCAGGTCAGGGTGTGCGCTCGATGCGCACGACCCGGCAGGTGAAGTCACCGGGGGCCACGACCCCGGACTCCGCCGTCCAGTCGACGGTGCGCTCCGCGGCGACGTCGTCGACCCGCACGGTGGTGGCGGCGAGCTCCTCCCCGACATCGGTCCCGGAGCCGGCGAGGAACGTCGCCGAGATCACGTAGTTCACCGGCTCACTGGTGTAGTTCGTGACGCTGCCCATCGAGACGATCCGACCGGCGGCGTCGCGCTCGCACCGGCCGAGGCGCAGGTCGCGCTGGGGCGGATGATCGAGGTCCTGGCTGGAGGTGGCGATGCCGTACTCGGCCTCGATCTCGGCGAGCCGTTCGGCCTGCTCGGAAGCCGACCCCTCCCCGCCGATGACGCCGGCGAGGGTCAGGCTCACGACGACGAGCACCGTGAAGACCGCCAGGGCCCCCACGACGAGGATCGAGGCCAGGCAGCCCCCGATGCGGCGGGGCCCGACGTCGTCGTGCACGACCTCGGCCGACGGATCGGTCATCGTCGCAGCGTGGTTCGGGCGTCCCTCAGACGGCGAGGAGGTCGCGGGCGCCCGTGTCGGACGACGGGTGCCGCAGCTTCGACATCGCCCGCGCCTCGATCTGCCGGATCCGCTCGCGGGTGAGGTTGAAGTGCTCCCCGACCTCCTCGAGCGTGCGAGGCTCGCCGCGGTCGAGGCCGAAGCGCAGCTTCAGGATCTCGCGCTCGCGCTCGTCGAGCGGCGACAGCAACCGGGAGATCTCCTCGGGCAGCAGTGCCGTGGCCGCCACCTCGAAGGGGGACTCGGCCGACCGGTCCTCGACGACGTCACCGAGCTCGGCGTCGCCGTCCTCGCGCAGCGGCTCGGACAGCGACAGCGGCTCGGCGGCGAAGCGCAGCGCCTCGGTGACCTTGTCCTCGGGCATCTCCACCTCGGCGGAGAGCTCGGCGAGCGTGGCCGGACGCCCGAGCTTGAGCTCGAGGCGGGCCCGGGCCTTCTGCAGGCGGGCCAGCGTGTCACCGGCGTGGACCGGGAGGCGGATGGTGCGCCCGGTGTTGGCGATGCCGCGGGTGATCGCCTGGCGGATCCACCAGGTGGCGTAGGTGGAGAACTTGAAGCCCTTGCGCCAGTCGAACTTCTCGACGGCGTGCATCAGGCCGAGGTTGCCTTCCTGGATGAGGTCGAGCAGTGGCAGGCCCGACGCCTGGTACTTCTTGGCGATCGAGACGACCAGGCGGAGGTTGGACTGCACGAACGTGCGCTCGGCCTCCTCGCCCTGGCGGATCGTGCGGCGCAGCTCGCGTTTGCGGGCGGCGGTGAGGTCGCCCCCGCCCTCGAACTCGACGCGTCCGGCCGCTCCGGCCTCGATGGCCTGGGCCAGGCGGACCTCGTCGTCCTTGGTGAGCAGCGGGTACTGGCCGATGTCGGTGAGGTAGAGACGGACGAGGTCCTCCTCGTCGCGTTCGACTCGCTCCTTGGGCACTGCACACCTCGGTGATTCGCAAAAGTCGAAGCGGTGCCGACGACCACCGTGGGCACGGCCACAGGGTCCGACAACTGCGTGGGCGCCCCCACAATACCGGCCCGGTCAAGACCCCCCACCCTGGGGGTTCGCGACCGCCGACTGCGCTGCATCGCCGCCGGACCACCCTCAGCGGTCAGCTCGGCCGGACCCCGAGGCTCCCGTCACCGACGATCCCGCCCGCGACGACCACGGCGCGCTCGAGCGGGCCCACCGCCGCGGCCACTCGCGACACCGCGTCGGGCCCGGTGGCCAGCGCCTGGAGCAACCGCTCACCCTCGACGAGGTCACCGGTGAGATCGGCGACGGCGATGCCGAGCAGCCGGCGCGCGGCCGCCTCCCGGTGGGGAGTCGCCCAGCCCAGGTGGGCGACGTACGCGGCCACCAGGCGGGGGGCGAGCAGGCGGTACGCCACCGCCAGCTTCTCGACGGTGCGCGTCGGCCCGTCGGCCGCCTGCCGGGCCCGGTCACCCAGATCGTCCAGCCCCTCGGGGGCGACGACGAGCCCGGTGCCCGGTGCACCGGGCAGGAGCTCGAACCAGCGCTCGGCCCGCCAGGCGGCGTGCTCGGCCTGCTCGGCCACCAGCGCCGCGACGTCGTGCTCGGGGATCTCGGGCGCCCACCCGCCGAGCAACGCGAAGAGCTCCTGCTCCGCCCAGCAGTAACGCCCGAGTCGTTCGACGGTCGCCGTCGCACTCGTCGCCCCCTCGGGCGCCGCAGCCGCCCAGGACGGGCCGGGGACGGGGGACGGCGGGGGCTCCATGACGCCGACGCTAGCGGCGTCGGCTGCTCAGCCTTCGTAACGGTTGGTGATGGGGAGCCGGCGGTCCTTGCCGAAGCCCTTGGTGGTGACCCGGGGCCCGGGCGGCGACTGGCGCCGCTTGAACTCCGCCCGGTCGACGAGGCGGACGACCTGATCGACGAGGGCCGGGTCGCCACCCGCGGCGATGATCTCGTCGGGGCTCCGGTCCTGTTCGACGTAGGCCGCGAGGATCGGGTCGAGCACCTCGTAGGCAGGGAGGCTCTGGTCGTCGCGCTGGTCGGGCCGGAGCTCGGCCGACGGGGGCTTCTCGATGGTGCTCGCCGGGATCAGGTCCCGACCGGCGGCGGCATTCCGGTACCGGCAGAGCCGATACACCGCGAGCTTGCCGACGTCCTTGATGACCGCGAAGCCACCGGCGGAGTCGCCGTAGAGGGTGGAGTAGCCGACCGCGGCCTCGCTCTTGTTGCCGGTGTTCAACAACAACCAGCCGAAAGCGTTGGAGAAGCCCATGAGGACGACGGCCCGCACCCTGCTCTGGAGGTTCTCCTCGGTGAGACCGAGGGGATGATCGACGAACGAGGGCTCGAGCATGCCCATCAACGCCACGTGCGCCGGCTCGATGGGCACCACCCGGTGCTCGATGCCGAGGTGCTCCGCGAGCGCGACTGCATCGGCGACGGAGTGCTCGCTCGAGTACCGGCTCGGCATGAGGACGCCGTGCACCCGATCCGCCCCGAGCGCGTCGACGGCGATCGTGGCGACCAGGGCGGAGTCGATCCCGCCGGACAGCCCGATGACCACGTCGGAGAAGCCGTTCTTGACCACGAAGTCGCGGGTGCCGAGCACCAGGGCCTCCCAGAGCTCGGCGTCGGGGGAGAGCGGCGGGGCCACCACCCCAGGCCGGGGTGCGTGGACGGGATCGGAAGGGGCGCGACGGGCGGGTCGGGCGTCGACGACCGGGAGTCGTCGATCTCGGGCCGCGGTCCCGAGATCGACGTCGACGACGAGCAGGGCCTCGCGGAACTGCGGGGCCCGGGCGACCACCGACCCATCGGGGCCCACCACCATCGAGTCACCGTCGAAGACGAGCTCGTCCTGCCCGCCCACCTGGTTGACGTAGACGATGGGGACCCCCGCCTCCACCGCTCGGGCTGCGAGGGTCTGCTCGCGCGCCACCCGCTTGCCGAGGTGGAACGGCGAGGCGTTGATGTTGACCACCAGGTCGGCGCCGCCGCGTCCGAGCTCGGCCACCGGCCCGTCGGCAACCCACGCGTCCTCGCAGATCGACACACCCACCGTGCGACCACCGATGTCGTGGAGGACGAGGGGGTCCGAACCCGGCACGAAGTACCGCTGCTCGTCGAAGACCGAGTAGTTGGGGAGGCGACGCTTCCGGTAGACGCCGGCGAGCCGGCCCTCGGTGCAGACGGCGGCGGCGTTGTACCTCGCCGGCAGCTCCTCGGTCCCCTCGGGCACCGGGCCGGTACGACCCCCCCGGTCGACGTCGACGAACCCGACCACGGTGACGCAGGACCCCGACGCAGCCACCACCGCGTCGAGGATCTCGAGGTTGTGGGCCACGAAGCTCCTGCGGAGCAGGAGGTCCTCCGGTGGGTAGCCGGTCACGGCGAGCTCCGCGAGGGCGAGAACCTCGCACCCCGATCGCTCGGCCTCCGCCATGGCCGCGAGGATCCGCTCGAGGTTCCCCCCGAGGTCGCCGACGACCGGGTTGATCTGGGCGAGCCCGACGCGAACGGAGGCCATGGATCGACACTACGGGCGGATCCGGTCCCTGAACACCCGACCGGGCGCACCACTAGCCTCCTGCGACGTGAGTCGGCCGCTGCCCTCCCAGCTCGAGGACCTCGTGGAACGGAGCGCCGCCCCGGCGCCGGTGGACATCGCCCTCACCAACCTCCGAGACGACACCTCGATCGCCGATTCCCTCGACGCCCTCGACGACCACGCCGCCGAGGCTCTCGTGGCCGTGCTGGCGGCCAGTCGGTCGCTCACCCGGGTGATCGAGGCCGATCCCCACACGGCGCTGGCCACCCTGGCCAAGCTCGACGACCGCCACCCGGTCGACGATCGCGACGTGGCCTCCCTGGTGCGATGGCGCAACACCGAGTTCCTCCGCATCGCGGCCCGCGACCTCGTCGGCACGGATCCACTGGAGACGGTCGGCCTGCGCCTGGCCGAGCTCGGCGCCCAGTGCCTGGCGTCGGCCTGCGCCCTCGCCGAGGCGAACGACAAGGAAGGCCCGGAGGGCGTCCGCCTCGCCGTCGTGGGCATGGGCAAGCTGGGAGGTGCCGAGCTCAACTATTCGAGCGACATCGACGTGGTGTTCGCCGGCGAGGGCCCGCGCGACCGCCTCGAGCGGCGGGCCCGGGCGGTCATGGAGATCGCGGGGCGCTGCTTCCGGGTCGACGCCAACCTCCGCCCCGAGGGCCGCGACGGCCCGCTGGTGCGCAGCATCGACTCCTACGAGGCCTACTGGGACCGCTGGGCCGAGCCCTGGGAGTTCCAGGCCCTCCTGAAGGCCCGTCCCGTCGCCGGCGACGACGGCCTGGGGCGACGATGGCTCGACGCCGCGCAGCGCTGGCTGTGGTCGCGCCCCGTCGACGCCGACACGCTCCGGTCCGTCCGGGCCATGAAGCAGCGCACCGAGTCCGAGGTGGTGCGCAAGGGCATCGCCGGCCGTGAGCTCAAGCGGGGCCCCGGCGGCATCCGCGACATCGAGTTCACGGTGCAGCTCCTCCAGCTCGTGCACGGCCACCTCGATCCCGAGCTGCGGGGCGCCTCCACCCTCCCGATGCTCGCCGAGCTCAAGGGCGCGGGCTACGTCGATGCCGACGACGCCGACGAGATGGCCGAGGCCTACCGCCTGCTGCGCACCGTCGAGCACCGTGTGCAGTTGGTCGACGAACAACAGGTGCACTCGGTTCCCGATGATCCGGTGGCACTCGACCGCCTGGCCCGGGTGATGGGTCTGCGCGACCGACCCGACGCCGGCGCCGGTGAGCAGCTCGCCCGCTCGCTGCGGCGCACGAAACTCGGCGTCAGGGCCATCCACGAGCGGGTCTACTTCCGCCCGCTCCTCGAGGTCTTCGCCGAGGCGGCGCCCGGCGACGCCGCGTTGTCGCCCGAGGCGGCCGTGGCGCGGCTCACGGCGTTCGGGTTCATCGATGCCAAGCGCACGCAGGCCGCGGTCCGCGAGCTCACCCGGGGGCTCAACCGGTCGAGCCGCCTCATGCAGCAGCTGCTGCCGCTCCTCCTCGACTGGCTGTCACAGGCGCCCGACCCCGACCTCGGCCTGTTGTTGGTCCGCAACCTCCTCGACAACGACCGCCGCAGCCGAACCCTCGCCGAGTCGTTCCGCGACTCCCCGGCCACCGCTCGCAACCTCTGCACGCTCGCGGGCACGAGTCGGCTGCTCGGCGACATCCTCCAACGCAACCCGGACCTCGTCTCGCGCCTCGACCAGCCCGACCGTCTCCTCACGCGACCCCGTGAGGCGCTCCTGACGTCCGCCGACAAGGCCGTGCAGTGGCGGGAGCAGCGCGACGACCGCCAGGAGACCCTCCAACGCTGGAACCAGCGGCACATGTTCGGCGTGGCCGCCCGCGACCTGCTCGGCTACGCCGACGTCCGCCGCGTCGGCGCCGATCTGACCCTGCTCGCGGAGGCGACGCTCGAGAGCGCGCTCACCGCGCTCGAGCCGACGATCGGGTTCGCCGTCCTGGGCCTCGGTCGCTTCGGCGGGGCGGAGCTGGCCTACGCCAGCGACCTCGATGTGATCTTCGTGCACGACGGCGAGGGTGCGGCGGGCGCCGACGAGGCGCGTCGCCTCGCCTCGGGTCTCGTGCGCTTCATCGGCGGGTCCACGCCCGCGGCGCGGATCTACGCCATCGACGCCGACCTCCGGCCGGAGGGTCGCAGCGGGCCCCTCTCACGGAGCCTGGCGGCGTTCGACGCGTACTGGCGGGAGAGCGCGCTCACCTGGGAGCGCCAGGCCATGAGCAGGGCGCGGGTCGTGGCCGGCGACGTCCCGCTCGGCGACGAGCTGCTGACCCGCATCGCCCCGTACGTCTGGCGCGACGGCCTCTCGCCGGAGGAGACCCGGGAGATCCGCCGCATGAAGGCGAGGATCGAGGCGGAACGGATCCCCCCGGGGGAGGACCCCGAGTTCCACCTGAAGCTCGGGCGGGGCTCGCTCTCCGACATCGAGTTCACCGCGCAGCTCCTCCAGCTCCGCCACGGCGTGGCCGCCCCCGGGACCCTGGCCGCGCTGCGAGCCCTCGAGGCGGCCGCCGTCCTCTCCGAGGACGATGCCTCGACCCTCGCGGAGGCCTACGAGTTCTGCGAGCAGGTCCGCAACCGCTGGTTCCTCGTCAACTCCGGTCCCGGCGACTCCCTCCCGTCGGGATCAGAGGAGCTGCTGTGGCTGGCCCGCTCCCTCGACACCACTCCCGGGCGGCTACGGGACCGGTACCGACGGGTCACCCGCCGGGCCCGCAAGGTCGTGGAACGGGTCTTCTACGAGCTCCCCGACCAACGGTCCTGACCGGCGTCAGGCGGCGGGAGCCTGGGCGGCGGCCGCCAGCCGGGCCTGTACCCGTCGGTACTCGTCGATCTCGTCGCGCTGGTTGAACCCGACGTCGGAGGCGAACTGGCGCACGTAGGCGTTGGAGCCGTCGGCCGCCGCGAACTCGGCCATCTCCACCCCGGCCTCGTGGTGGGCGATCATCAACTCGAGGAACAGGTCGTTCACCTGCTCGGGGGAAGCGCCGCGCAGCTCCTCGAGCTGCTCCTCGGTGGCCAGGCCGGGCATCTCCGCGGCCGGCATCGGCGCCATCCCCATCCATCCCATCGCCAGCTGCTCGGGATCCGTGCGCCTGGTCAGGCCTCCCCGGCCCAGCACCGACTCCATGACCCCGAGCTCCCAGCGCTGCGAGATGATCACCTCCTGGGCCAGACGGCGGACCTGCGGGTCCGACGCACGGTCGGTGGCGATGATCGACATCTCCACCGCCTGGTCGTGGTGGTCGACCATGTCGATCAGGAAGCCCTCGTCGACGGTGGAGAGCTCGTTGGGACTGGGTTCGGCGAAGGCCCGGATCGCATAGCCGACCGCTCCGGCCAGGAACACGAGGGCGACGACGGCGAGGATCCACTGGCCCGTGCTCCGCGGCGTGAGCGATTCGGCGAGTCCGGGGCCTTCCATGCCCGGGACGTTACCGGTCGCTCCGCCCCCGCCCGGGCGCACCCGCCCGGGAACCGCGAAGGTGGCGGGCGGTAGCGTCGGAGGCGACCAGGCGACGGGAGGCACATGGACGCCGAACGGATCAGGGCCGAACTCGACCACCCGGTGGTCGACGCCGACGGCCACACCATCGAGTACCTGCCGCTCCTGCGGGACCTGGTGGCCGACGAAGGCGGAGGTTCGGTCGCCGACCGCTTCGACGCCCTGGTCGGTTCGGCCGCCGTCCGACGGTCGCTCGACGTCGACACCCGACGGGCCCACGCGGTCGCCCGGACCGGCTGGTGGGCACTGCCGTCCCGGAACACCCTCGACCGGGCGACGGCCATGCTGCCCGGTCTGCTCTACGAGCGCCTCGACACCTTGGGGATCGACGTCGCCGTCCTCTACCCGACCGTCGGTCTGACGGTGATGGCGATCGACGACGACGAGCTGCGTCGGGCCGTGGCGCGAGCGTGCAACCGCTTCTACGCCCAGGCCTACGGGCCCTACGGCGACCGGTTGCGACCGGTGGGCGTCATCCCGACCTACGACCCCGACGAGGCGGTCGCCGAGCTCGAGTACGCGACCGGGGCACTCGGCCTGCGGGGTTTCCTCTTCGGGGGGCTGGTGCTGCGGCCCACACCGGGCCGGGAGCCCTCGGATCGCTCCGCCCGGTGGGCCGACGGCCTCGGGCTCGACAGCGCCCACGACTACGACCCGCTGTGGCGGCGCTGCTCGGAGCTGGCCGTCTCGCCCACCTTCCACTCGACCGGGATCGGCTTCGGCAGCCGCACGTCGCCGACCAACTACGTCGCCAACCACATCGGCAACTTCGCCGCCGGCGGCGAGGCCGTCTGTCGATCGTTGTTCTTCGGGGGCGCGATGCACCGCTTCCCGGAGCTGAGATGGGCCTTCCTCGAAGGTGGGGTGGCCTGGGCCTGCAACCTGCTCGCCGACACCGTCGGGCACTTCGAGAAGCGCAACCGTGACGCGCTGGCCCACTACGACCCTGCGGCGCTCGACCGCGAGGAGCTGGCCGCCCTGGTGCGGCGCTACGGCGACGCGTCGTTCACCGAGCGCGTCGACCGGCTGGGCGAGACCCTGACGTTCCTCTCCGACCCGGACGAGGACGACGCCACCCTCGACGAGTGGGCGACCAGCGGG
Source organism: Acidimicrobiales bacterium (assembly GCA_025455885.1). NCBI lineage: Bacteria > Bacillati > Actinomycetota > Acidimicrobiia > Acidimicrobiales > Acidimicrobiales bacterium. The sequence continues at coordinate 24,212 of JALOLR010000011.1, read as the reverse complement.
GTGACGTCCGTCGCCGACATCGTGGCGACGTTCACCGAGCGGTGCTTCTTCGGCTGCGAGGCCGACGACCCGATGAACGCGCTGGCCTTCGACGAACGGGTGAACCCCGGCGGCAGCCGGTTGCGGGCCATGTTCGCCTCCGACATCGGGCACTGGGACGTGCCGGACTTCCGGGGCGTCCTGCCCGAGGCGTGGGAGCTCGTCGAGGGCGGCCTCGTCGACCGCGAGCAGTTCGCCGACTTCATGTTCGGGAACGTCGTCCGGCTGTTCACCGCCACGAACCCCGACTTCTTCGCCGGCACCGCCGTGGAGGCCGAGGCGAAGGCGATGGCCGCCGGCTGACGCTCAGCCACCGGAAGATGGGTCAGAGCGCCCCCTCGAGCTCGAGCAGCGCGACCTTCACCTCGGGTCCCCCGAGGTAGCCGCCGAGGTAGTTGCCGAGCGCCCCGCCGGAGCGCACGACGCGGTGGCACGGGACCACGATGGGCACGGGATTCGTGGCACAGGCCGTCCCGACGGCCCGCGCCGCCCGGGGGCTCGACGTGGTGCGGGCCAGCTCGCCGTAGGAGACGACCGTGCCGTACGGGACGTCGAGGAGGTGCGTGAGCACCTCGGCCCGGAAGCCGCTCGCCAGGCGCAGGTCGACGGCGACGTCGAAGCGGCGACGCGCTCCCTCGAAGTACTCGTCGAGCTCCCGGGCCACCTCGTCGGTGCGGGTGGCCGACCGGAGGATCCTGGGGCTGACGGCCTCGGCCAGGTGGGTGAGCACGAGGTCGTGGTCCTCGAGGTCGAACGCCACGCGCACGAGGCCGGACGGGGACGTGACGACGAGCAGGTCGCCGACCGGGCTCTCGACGACCCGGTACGCGAGGTCGAGCACGCCCGCCCGGTCCGCCTCGTCGGAGAGCCGGCGGCGCAGGACATCCAGGTCGTCCCCGCCGAGCGCCGCGGCGAGGTGATCGGCGACGTCGGGATCGTGGGGAACCGGGTTCACGGTGGTCCTCCCGGGTAGGCGGCGCGGAGCGCGGCGATGCCATCGGCGGCGCAGCGGCGCGCAGCCGCCTGGGTACCACCGAGCAGTTCGGCGACGTCGGCGTAGGACAGGTCGGCCAGGTACCGGTAGGCGATGGCGGCCCGTTGCTTCGGGGGGAGGGCGGCCAGCGCGTCGAGCAACCCGTCGTCAGCGGCCGGCACACCGTCGACGGACACTTCGGGGAGGGTGGCCATCGGCACCGCGCCACGCGCCCGTCGGCGCACCTGGTCGATCGCCTTGCGGTGGGCGATGGTGACCAACCACGCCCGCACGTCGCTCCCTGGGCGCAGCTCGGGGTAGGCCCGCAGCGCGGCGACGAAGGTCTCGGCCCACGCGTCCTCGGCGGCGGCCCGGTCGGCACCGAGCACGGCGCGGCACACCCGGAGCACGACGGCGCCGTGATCGGTCACGACCTGCTCGAACGGTTGCACGCCCACACTCTGCCAACGCCCGTGGGCACGGTGCTGTGAGGTGACGGCCCCGAACCGGGCCCCGTCTCGTCCTCGCCCGGACGCGGGCGGCCTCGCGACCGTTCGGCGGGACGCGCCCACCGTTCGGCGGGTGCTCCGCAGGTCGGCCGCCGGGGACGGCAACCGACCTACGGAGACGACCGACCCGATCTAGATGTCGTAGATCTGATTCAGAACCCATCTGACCTGCGGTTTCACTGCCCAATTTGAGAACGAGTCCGCGAGGAGTCCGCGGAATCCGCTGATCCCGACCGCAGCACCTTGTCGACGGCCACGCGGGCGCGGTCCTCCGACGACGGCATGAGGTGTGTGTAGACGCGGAGCGTGAAGCCCGGATCGGAGTGGCCGAGGTAGTCCGCAAGCGCGCGGATCGACTCACCAGCATCGAGGAGCACCGATGCGTAGAAGTGCCGCAGCGCTTGCATCCCGTTCTCGCGGGTCGGCTCAACGCCGGCAGCTCGGAGTGCCGGCTTCCAGATGTGATGATTGAAGTACGTGCGCACCAGTGGCTTGCGCTCACGGGTCACGAACACGAGCCCCGAGGCCCCGGCGGGGAACCGCCGCACCTGCTCGGAGATGGCCTCAGCCACAGCATCGGGGAGAGGAACCTCACGGGTTTTGCCGCCCTTCGGCGGTGCGATCACCGGCCGCGACTTCACGAGCTTCACCTGCTGACGCACAAGCACCCTGCGACGGAGGAAGTCGACGTCCTCGACCCGAAGGCCGAACACCTCGCCCTGGCGTAGCCCACAGCCCGCGGCAACGAGTGGGACGGACCGGTAGCGGTCGGGGTGCGTCTCGACCACGGCCGCGACCTGCTCGGCAGTCCATGGCACGATGCGCCGCTGCTCGACCTTCGGCGCTCGAACGGACCGAGAGTCGCATGGGTTGCGGGCCAGCAGGCCGTCGTCCACCGCTGCGGACAGGATGGTCGAGAAGTTGGCCAGAAGCACCCGCACGTGCGTCGGCGCGCACTTCGCCTGACGGCACCCGTAGCCTGAGCCCGACGGCCTCGTGAGTGGATACATCGAACGTCTGCGCTGCCAGCCACTGCTCGGCGAAAGCAGAGAATCGGAGCTGACCGGCTTTCGGGTCGACGTAGGTACCCCGCACGAGGTCCGAGGTGACTTGGTCGAGCCACTGCTGGGCGTCAGCCTTTCGGTCGAAGTGCCGAGCGTGCTCTTTTCCCTCGGGATCCCGATAGCGAGCCCGCCACTGGCCTCCGGGTCGCTTCTGAATGCTCGCCACCGGGCACCTCCCATGCTCCTCCCCGCGTCAGGAGGGATCGGATCGTATCGACGGCCAGTGACAGGCACAACGAATCTTCTTTGCGCCGGATGCTTCCTCTCCAGCAGCCTGACCAGTCTCAACCACCGTCAGACGAAGCTGCAGCAGACACGAGCGGCAAACTGCGTGGGAGGTCCGATTTCACCGCGTGGATCGCATCCTTGCCTTCGGGATCAACCGCCGACCTACTTCCGTGCCAACAACACTGTCGCCTCTCGCCCGAGCACGTCGTGGCTGCGAGGCGTCTCGACCAGTCGACGGCCCCGCTCCGACTACGACTACGACTGCGACTGCGACTGCGACTGCGACTGCGACTGCGACTGCGACTGCGACTGCGAGGACAGCTAACGCGCGACGCGTCATCGCAGCACGTGGTCCCTCAACCCTGCGAGTAGGTGTTGCCAGTCCTCGGAGGCTCGGTAGTCATCTTCTAGGGCCAACCGCACGGACTCGCCGGCAGCCACGGCATAGACCTGGTTGGCGGTGTCCGGATGCAGCAGGTACTCGAAGTCGAACGAGCCTTCGAAGCCGAACCAACCGATATCGGCGCCCTGAGACAGTGCGAAGACGAGGCAATCGGTGACGACCGTGCCGAGGTCGGGGGGGAAGTCCGTCCACACCAAGTCGTATTCATAAAGATGGCGGCCTCGGAGGATGCCGGCGTCGTCGTCAAGCTCGTACGACCTGACACGGACGGGTGGGCAGTCGAGGCTGAGGTCGAGCGGCGGAGTAGCCGAATGAGGAGTGACGACGAACATCGACAGAGTGACATCGGTTCCCGACCACGCCAGTGCCGCTCGGAGTCGTTCCATCACAGACCCCACTGAGCGACCTGGCTCGCATCTGGGACGACAGCGGAGATGACACGCCCTTGGTAGGGGCCTTCTTTCGCCACGAACACGACGACTTGACGCCCCCCTGCTTGGCCGGCGAACGCTCTCGTAGCGGTATCACCCAGTCGCCAGTTGAACGTCGCTGATGGATTCCTCAGGATCGGAGATGTGAGGTCCTGGAAGGTCGCTGCCCGGGAGGCGAGGCTCCCTGCGTTGGGGATGAGCCCCTCGTCCATGAGATGGCGCATCGCGTGGCCCCCGCCCGATCGCATGCCCTGGTAGGCACTGCCGACTGCGTCATCGGCGAACCCGATTGCTGATTGTGGGGCAACTCCGGTGGCGGCGCGGGCGGCATAGGCGCCGAGTCCGCCGGCGGCGCCGCCGACTGCGGTGTTGGCGATGGCCCATCCCCAGCTCCACCGGTTTGTGCCGGCGTTGGCGGCGGCGTAGCTGCCGAACCCGACCGCGGCGCCGACGGCGACGCCACAGATGACGCTGGCGCCGCACATCGCGGCGCCGGCGAAACCGGCCGCGAACACTGCGAACTGCCCGGCGACGCGCAGGGCGTTCTCCCACAGGTCGGCGGGGGCGAGGCCGGTTGGGTCGATTGCGTTGAGCGGGGTCCCCCCGGCGTACCCGTAGGGGTCACCGGTGAAGCCGACCAGCGGGTCACGTGACAGGAACTGGGCGGTATCGGGGTCGTAGTAGCGGGCCCGTAGGTACTGCAGCCCTGTTTCGGGGTCGGTGTAGGACCCAGCGAACCCGAATCGGGTCAAGGTGCCCGAAGACGCTTCCAGTTCCCCGTAGGGCAGGTAGGTCGCAGCGCCGGTCTGGTTCCCGGCGCTGTCGGTGACGAGACGCACCGATCCGAGTTGGTCGTGGTGCAGGTACGACACCGTGGACCCGGCGATCTGTTGCACCGGCGCGAGCCCCGGCCCGTACACGTAGCGGGTTGTGACACCGGCGGTCGTCTCCGCGATCAGCTGGGGTACCGAGGTCGACTTGTCCCAGTCGAACGAGGTCACCACCCCCGCCGGTGACGTCTTCGACACCCGCAGGTTGTCGGCGTCATAGGCGTAGGTCCAGGTGGCGGTATCCGCGTAGAACCCTTGGACGTCGAGAGTCACGTCGGTTGACCCGTTGAAGTTCGACACTGTCAGCTTGCCGTCGGCGCTGAGCGGCACGACCGCGAGGTTGGCGACAGTGGCGGTGGTGTAGGCGAGCGTGGAACCTGACGGGGCGGCGGTGCCGGCCCGGTGGACCGTCAACCACGCGGCGAACCCGCTCGGAGCGACCGCCGTGACGTTCACGAGCACCGCGCTGACCCCGCTGGTGGGGATACCGCCTTGCCCGGTGATCTGAACGGTGCGGGCCTGACCGGCACTGAGTCGGGTGCATCCCGGCGCGTCGCACACCCCGACCCGCGACGGCGGCGGGCGGGTGTCGAGCACCCGGGTCGGGGTGACGACGTTGAACGCCTGGTTCGACGCGCTGGGCGCGGACACCCACCCGACTACGTCGAAGACCACGTCGGTACCTGCGAACAGGCTTGCCACCGACACCTGCCCGTTCGCAGCGACCGGCACGAACGACAACGCGGAGACCACCTGCCCGGCGCTGTAGGAGACATTGATCGTCCCTGGCTGGGGCGCGCCGGCCGCCCACGCCGTCAACAACCCGGCCCCGGTGCCGTTCACGGCGGTGATGTTCACCACAACCTGCTGCACCCCTGTGACTGGGACACCACCACGCCCGCTGACCTGGACCGTCCTGGACCCGAACGCCGGGACGGTCGTGCACTGCGGTGTCGTCGTTGGGCACAACCCGGTTCGGGTGCTTGTGCGGGTGTCGAGGATCCGGGTCGGGTTGATCGCGGTGAGCTCCCCGCCGGCTTGCCCGGTCGGGGTGGCGTACCAGCCGACCACATCAACGATCACGTCAGTCTGGGTTTGTGCCCAGATGTTGATCGTGCCTGTCGACGACAGCGCCGTAATCGTCAGGTTCGTGATCGTCGCCCCGGTGAGGTAGTTCACGTTCGAGGTGTTCGGCCGCGACCCCGGACCCCACACCGTCAAGAACCCACCACCGGTCGACCCGATCGATGTGACATTCACCGCCACCGCCGCCACGCCTGACGTCGGGATCCCACCCTGCCCGCTCACCCGCACCGCCCGGGTCCCACCTGAGGGGACCGTCGTGCACTGAGCGGTCGTGGTCGGACACAGCCCTGCGCGTTGGGGTGCCGGGCGGGTGTCGAGGACCCGGGCCGGCGTTGCGAGCGCGGTGTACTGCCCGCCCGACCCACCCTGAGCCGGCACCGACGCCGAAGTCAACCGATTGGCTTGGTCGTAGCCGAATGACGTTCCGACGCCAGCCGTCGGGGTTTCGGTGATCCGGTTCCCGCGCTGGTCGTAGGTGAATCCCGTTGCGCTTGACGGTGGAGTCGAGCACCCCGAACCGGCCGTCGCTGCCACCCAGCAGAGCTGGCCGCCCACGTTGGCTGCCTGGAATCGACCTTGGAGGCCGGTCACGTTGTTGGCGGCGTCATAGGTGAACGGCGTCGCGTTACGGGATCCGAGCTGATTCAGCCCGGTGTAGGTGAAGCTCGAGTTCGTGCCCGGCAATGAGGTGAGGTTCTCGCCGGTGACCCGCCCGAGGCTGTCTCCTCGGGTGAACGTGGCGCCGGCAAGGATCGTGGTGCCCTTGCGGTATGTCGCCGACGTCATCCGACCGGCGTTGTCGTAGCCGAACGTGTCAGCGTTGACCGACGACGGGAACGTGGTGGTGGTGTGGTTGGCGTCGGCGTCGTAGCCAAAGGTCGTGGAGCGCCCGGTGCCGTCTTTGACCTCGACGAAACGCCCCGCGTCGTCATAGACCCGTTCGACCAGCGGCCCGGTCGGACCTTGCAGCTTTTCGAGGTTGCCGGCGAGGTCGTAGCGGTAGGTCGTCGTTCGGCCCGCAGCTGTCGACGACTCCAGACGGCCGAGGGAGTCCCACGACCACGACGTGACGACCCCGCCGGTCTCGGTTACTGCCGAACGGCGCCCGGCCGGGTCGTAGTCGACCGAGGTGACGTCACGGGTGCCCGGGTCGGAGTAGTCGATCGCCTTCAGCTGGTTGACGTCGTCCAACTGGTTCGCGTCGTTGTAGGTGTAGGTCACGCAACCGACCTTTGTTACGGCCGCGCAGTTCCCACCCGGGTCCTCCCTCGACTCGAGGTTCCCCGACTTGTCGTAGACATACCTCGTCACCTGGCCCAGAGGGTTCGTCTGGGTGATCAGCCGATCGAGCGCGTTGTACGCGAAGACGGTCTCCTGGCTGGCAGCATCGATCTGCTTGCGGAGCATCCCGTCGTCGAAGTACTCGTTGCGAACCAGCGACCCACCTGGGCGTGTGATGGTGATCAACTGGTCGTTGGCGTCGAACGCGTAGCCGGTTGTGGCACCCAAGGCGTCGGTGACCGAAATCAGGTTGCGGTTCTTGTCGTAGACGTTTGTCACCGACCCGCCCTCTGGGCCCGCGACGGTCGCGACATCGCCGTGAGCCGTGTAGGTGTAGGTGGTCGTGAAGTTCGCGGCGTTCGCGCCGGCGACGTTCCCCCGAGGACTGACCGACGTCAACAACCACCCCTGGTTGTTGAACGTCGATGTCGTCTTGAACAAAAGCGGGTCGGTGACCTGATCGCGGTAACCCAAGGCGTCATACCGGTAGGTCCACACCTTGCCGCGCGGGTCCACCATCGAGGTGACATCACCCCGGTGGGCGGGATCATCGCGACGGAACTGAACCGTCTCCGCGACTGCCGGGGAGGAGCCCACCAGCGGCGTCGACCGCGACAGGAGATTCGCGTTGGCGTCATAGGTGAACGTCGTCACCACCCCAGCGCTATCAGTGACCGTCAACGGCTGATTGAAACCGTTGAACGTCGCTGACGTGGTCCGGTTCAGCGGATCCTTCGTAGTAGTCCGATTGCCTCTGGTGTCATAGGTCGCCGTCCAGATCTTCCCCCTCGGGTCGGTGACCTTCGTGATCCCCAGGGTCCTCAGGTCGTACTCGAACAGCCACGACGCCGCATCGGGCGTGCCGAAGCCCTTCGTCGCCTTCGTCCGCAACCCGTTGGTGTAGTAGTCCACCGAGACGTCACCGGTGGGGTCGGTGACCTTCGTCTCCCCCGCCACGGAGTAATCGAACACCGTGGCCTTGCCGAGACGATCCGTCTGCAACGTCACCCGACCCGACGTGTCATAGAGGTTCGACAGAACCGGCGGGTTCGCGACCCCCTCACGGTTGGGATCACGAACCGTCGACAACCGACCGCTCGTGTCGTAGGAGTACACCCACTTCCCGCCAGCCACGTCGGTCACACCGGTCAGTCGCAATAAGGCGTCGTAGGAGTAGAGGACCTCCCGGCCTGGTGAGCCAGGCCCCACCACCTTCGTGATCCGATCACCTGACCACGTGAACGTCATCACCCGGCCGGCGGCATCTGTGACCGTCGCCAACTTCCCCGACGTCGGGTTGTATCCCAGCGTCGTCGTTTCGCCATTGAGATCCCTGATCGAAATCAACCGCCCCGACGAATCGAACTGGAAGACCTCCCGCTCGTTGCGGGTGAAGGTCCAGGTGCCGTTCGTCTCCTGTACCAACCTCGCCGTGAACCTGTCGGGGGAGCGCCACACGCCGTTCGTCAGCCCGAAGGGAACCCGTGAGCCTCCTTCTTGAATGACGGTCGCGTTGCCGGCAGGTAGGTCCAACACCAAGGCCATTCCGTAGCTGAACGACCAGCCGGGGCCGAACGAACTGACTCGGGTTGCGTCCAGGGAGTTGTAGGCCCGGGCGAGCGCCAGACCAGGACCACGCCCAGGTACCGCCAGATCCGACTGAGCGAGATGGAAGTTCCCAGTCGCCGTGTTGACCGGGTCGGCTTCCGCGCCCTGCGCGCTGTTCCCGTTCGGCATCGCCGGATTGGATCCGAGCGTCTCCAACGGGTCCGGCGAACACTGCTTCCCACCGGGTACCGACAAACCGAAGTTCCAGTCGTACCGAAAAGCGAATAGCGCCTGGTCGCCTGAGAAGACGACGTTCACCAGCTGGCTTGGACCGCTGTTCACCCATTGCGCGGAGACCGGAGTCGAACCCCCAGCCGGGGTATCGCCAGACACTCCGAAGGGACTGAGTGACCACGGCATCGGGGCACCGAACAAGGACTCGAGGTTTCGGACGGTTCCGCTGACGGTGACAGTCCCCCCCGCCGGAACCCAGAACGTCCCCGACAACTCCCCCGTGACCACTGAGTTGTCGAAAGATCCGCGCAGACCCCCGCCGGAACAAATCGTCCCGAGCGGTTCCGCGACGGCTGGGCGATCTTGCCCACTCGGCGCCACGACCAACAGCGACGCCACCAGAACAACGACAAGGACCTTCGCCACCGACCGAAGCACCATCTCGGGTCCCCCTCCGAACTGGACGTGTGCAGCGCCGGCTCGACCCCTCAAGCGAGGCGCCTTTCCAGAAACGTAAACCCGGCTGAGTCGACGGGCAAGGGCCAACTTGGGCCTGCCACACAGACATGCGTCGGGCAGCGCGTCTTCGATTGATCCCCCAGACCCGAGCGCTCACCGCGAGTCTCCGCGCGACGGTCCGGTGGGTTGGCAGTGGGGTTAGGGGGTGGGCGTTCTCACCCCTGAGTCCTGTTCGGTCTCCCGATTCTGGATGTTGGGCGACCGGTCCGGGTTTCGGGGTGGGTCTGTCTAGAGACGGATCACTTCCGTCACCGTCCTCCCCGACGGCCGGACCCGAGCTCCAGGAGACCTCCTTGATGGACATCGACACTCTGCCTGACATGTTGCGGGTCGACGAGGCCGCGGCGGTGCTGCGGATCAGTCGCAGCCGGGCCTACGACGAAGTCGCCGCCTTCCAGCGCACCGGCGGTGTCGAGGGCTTGCCCTCGATCCGCATCGGCCGGACTTTGCGGGTCCCGAAGCGGGCGTTGTTGGCGTGGATCGACGCGCAGCTCGGCGGACCGAATGCCGCGTGAGCGCCGCCGGCTCGTGATCGACCTCGACACGGCAGCGGCGATCCGCGCTCAGGTCGGGCCGACCGGCTGGCTGGTACTCGAAGCGATCGCCGCACACGCACCTCCCGGTCAGGGCGTGGTCGAGGTGCGATGCAGCTCGCGGTCGGTCGCCGGGATGCTCGGTGTGTCGAAGGACTCGGTGGCTCGCGCGTTCCGATGCTTGACCGGCGCAGGGTTCGTCGAGCGCGTCGATCATCGCAACGAACGCTCGGGTCGGTTCTCGTCGACGACGTACCGGGTCGATCTGGCCGCGGCGGGCATCACGGTCGTGACCGTGTCGCACGACGACGACCCGGGACCGGTCCCAACGGGGCCACCGCGCACCAACCAGCGCCCTCCCGGCGACCAGCTCAGCCTCCTGACCTAGCGCGACCCCCTCCCTCGACACCGCCGTGGCGCCCCGCCCTCGAGCGACCTCGCTCCTCGGTGCCAGCGACACGACGGGACCCCAGGAACAAGCCACGAACTTGCACCCCGATGCCGGGACCATCGCGGTCCCGCGTCGCCGCATCCGGGCATGGCGTTGTGCGCCACGGCCGGGACCGACTTGAAAGGAGCACACCTCGTGCTCTCCCTCGGCAAGATCCAGCTCTCCGGTGAGAGCTACTACCTCGACGCCGTCGCCGACGGCATCGACGAGTACTACCGAGGTGTCGGCGAAGCACCAGGTCGATGGGTCGGCACCGCCAGCCAAAACCTGGACCTCGACGGCGAAGTCGACGCGACCGACCTGCACGCCGTCTGGGCCGGCGAGAACCCGGCCACCGCAGAGCGGTTGGGGCGGTTCACGAACCGCAAGATCGCCGGGTTCGACCTCACCTTCCGCGCCCCGAAGTCCGTGTCGCTGCTCGCCGGGCTCGGCGATCCCGACACCGCCCAAGTCGTCCGCGAGTCACACGAAGCAGCGGTCGACGCCGCGTTCGGATACATCGAACGCGAAGCCGCCCGGTCCCGTACCGGCAAGAACGGTGTCCACCAGATCGAGGTGAACGGGCTCGTCGCAGCCGCGTTCCGCCACCGCACCAGCCGCGCCGGCGACCCCCATCTTCACACCCATGTGCTGGTGGCGAACATGGCCGAAGGCGCCGACGGCAAGTGGCGAACGCTCGACGGCCGGTGGCTGTACCTGCACAGCTCGACTGCCGGGTACCTCTACGAAGCGCAGTTGCGTCGTGAGCTCACCGTTGGTCTCGGTGTCGAATGGGGGCCGATCAAGGACGGGATCGCTGATGTCGTCGGGATCGACGCCGACGTGCGGGGGCATTTCTCTGATCGTCGCAAGGAGATCGAGGAGCATCTCGATGAGGTCGGGTTCCGCACCGCTCGCGCCGCCCAAGTCGCAACGCTTGCGACACGCACGGCGAAGAAGGCGACCCTCGACGAAGGGTCGATGCGCAATGTGTGGGAGATCAAGGCCGCCGAGATCGGCTGGGACCCCGCGGATCTCGCCCTGGCTCTCGATCGGGTCCCGCGGGCCAGCGTTGAGGCCGACTTCGACGACCTGGCTGAGGACCTGATGAGCGCGGACGGCCTGACGAAGCAGGCGTCGTCGTTCGACCGACGCGATCTGCTCCGGGCGATCTGCAACCGGCTCCCCGCCGGCGCAACCGTCGCCGACATCGACGGCATCGCCAACCAAGTCCTCGACCGAACCGAAGTCGTCCGCCTCGTCGAGGCGAACGGGCCCGGACTGTTGTCGTCGAACGTGATCCGCCGAACCGACGGCACGATCGTCGCCGCCGCCGGGATCGGCGACGCCCGCTGGTCAACCGCAGAGCTGATCGGGATCGAACGCCACGTCGTCGCCCGCGCCACCGCCCGCACCGGCGAACGCACCTGCGTCGTCGACGGCCACGTCCTGGCGGAGGTGATGGCGCGGCGCCCCACCCTCGCCGCAGAGCAGACCGAGATGGTCGCCCGGCTGTGCATGAGCGGCAACGGGATTGACGTCGTGTGCGCCGCCGCGGGGACCGGGAAGACCTACACCCTCGACGCCGCCCGCGAAGCCTGGGAGACCAGCGGCCACCGCGTCATCGGCGCCGCGTTGGCCGGGATCGCCGCCCAGGAGCTCCAGTCCAGCGCCGCCATCGAGTCCACCACGCTGGCCATGTTGCAGATCAACCTCGACGCTCACCGCGTCCGCCTCGACGACCGCACCGTGATCGTGATCGACGAAGCCGGCATGGCCGGGACCCGCAACCTCGCCCCCATCCTCAACGCCGCCGACCAGGCCGGCGCCAAAGTCGTGCTCGTCGGCGACCCCCACCAGCTACCCGAGATCGACGCCGGCGGCGTCCTCACCGGCCTCGCCCAACGACTCGACCCCATCGAGCTGACCGAGAACCGGCGCCAGCGCGCCCAATGGGAACGCGACGCCCTAGACGAGCTTCGCTGCGGTGACATCGACACCGCCTTCGCCGCCTACCGGGCCAACAACCGCATCGTGTCCGCGCCCACGGCGATCGACGTTCGCCGCACGATGGTCGCCGACTGGTGGTCGCACCGCCTCGCCGGCGACACCGTCGCCATGACCGCGTACCGCCGCGACGACGTCGACGACCTCAACGGCCGCGCCCGCGCCTACCTCACCCGATCCGGCGCCGTGTCAGGCCCCGAACTGGTCCTCGACGACCGCCCCTACCAAGCCGGAGACCAGATCGTCTGCCTCCGCAATAGCCGCCGCCTCGGCGTCCACCACGGCACCCGCGCCACCATCCACGCCGTCAACGCCGAACGGGGAACGCTCACCATCGAGGTGGGCCGCCGGCGTGTGCTGCTGCCGAGGGACTACCTCGACCAACGGCACATCGCCCACGGGTACGCAACCACCATCCACAAGACCCAGGGCGCCACCGTCGACCGCGGGCTCGTGCTTGGCACCGACGAACTGTTCCGCGAACGCGGCTACGTCGCCCTCAGCCGCGGCCGCATCTCCAACCACCTCTACCTCATCGGCGCCCACGAGATCGACGACTCCACCGGCCACGGCCCGCCACCTCTCGCCGACGATCCGGGCGAGGTCGTGCAGGCGGCGCTGCACCGCCAAGGCGAGAAGCGGCTCGCCATCGACACCGGCGAACCCCTCGCCTTCTGGGCGATCGAGGATCTCGTGACCGAACGCCACCGCCTCACAGCCGTGCTCGCCGCCTGCCCACCCGATCGAAGCCATGACATCGCGGCGCTCACCACTCGACGCGATCAGGCCCAGGCCGAGATCGAGCCGCTCGTCTACCGGTACAACGAGCTGGCCGACCGGAAGCTCAAGGGCCCCGGCACCCGCAGCGAGATGCGCGACCTCCGTGACGAGACCGGCGACCTATCCCGAGGCCTCGACCGTCTCACCACGGAACTCGCCGACGCCCACTGCGCGATGCGTGAGCGCGAGGAGTTCCAGACCGATCACGCGCACGACACCGGCTTCCTCAACGCCATCGACCACGAACTCGCCCAGCAACTGCACAGCCGAGTGCGGCAGATCGCCGCCGACCCAACCGACTACCACCTCCACATCCTCGGCCCCGTCCCCGCCTACCCCGACCACCAAGCCACCTGGCTGCGCGGCGCCACCATCCTCGAACGCCACCGCCTCGGCCTCGACCGCGACTCAGGCCGATGTGAGCGCTCATCCCTCCTTGGCGGCCCAAGGGAGATGGCCGAAACCAAGGCCCGGCTCGAGACCATGACTATCCCCCAGGAGCAGGAGTCGGTCGCCCGCAGCCCGGAGCCCGAGCTCGGGCTGGATGTCTGACTCTGAGGCAGTCCCACAAGGGGTCTTCAGGAAGGTTGGAGTACCCCCTACTCGGGGGCAGCTCGTTCAGTACCGGCAGTCCGCGAATAGTCCGCGGAATCCTGAGAACAGGGGCCGATTTGCCGGTACGCACTAGTACGCCCCGGACAGCCATTTCCGCAGGTCAGAGGCCCTAGATGACCCCTGACCTGCGGAACAACCAAACCCTCGACCTAGATGTCGTAGTACATGGCGAACTCGTACGGATGCGGACGCAGGCGGATGGCGTCGATCTCGTTCTTGCGCTTGTACTCGACCCACGTCTCGATGAGGTCGTCGGTGAACACGCCGCCGGCCTTCAGGAAGTCGTTGTCGGCCTCCAGCGCGTCGAGCGCCTGCTCGAGGGTGGCGGGCACCTGGGGCACCAGCGCCAGCTCCTCGGGCGGGAGGTCGTAGAGGTCCTTGTCGACCGGCGTGGGCGGCTCGATCCGGTTCGCCACGCCGTCGAGGCCGGCCAGCATCATCGCCGAGAAGGCCAGGTACGGGTTGGCGGTCGAGTCGGGGCAGCGGAACTCGACACGCTTGGCCTTGGGGCTCTGCGAGGCGAGCGGGATGCGACACGACGCCGACCGGTTGCGCTGGCTGTACACGAGGTTCACCGGCGCCTCGTACCCGGGCACCAGGCGCTTGAAGCTGTTGGTGGTGGGGTTGGTGAAGGCGATGACGGCGTGGGCGTGGTGCAACAGGCCGCCGATGTACCAGCGGGCGGTGTCGGACAGGCCCGCGTAGCCGGCCTCGTCGAAGAACAGCGGCTCGCCGCCCTTCCAGAGCGACTGGTGGGTGTGCATGCCCGAGCCGTTGTCCTCGAAGATCGGCTTCGGCATGAAGGTCAGCGACTTGCCGGCCTGCCAGGCCACGCCCTTGAGGATGTACTTGAACGTCATGAGCTGATCGGCCATCGCCAGCAGCGTGTTGAACTTGATGCCGATCTCGCCCTGACCGCCGGAGGCCACCTCGTGGTGGTGCAGCTCGGTCTCGATGCCGACCTCGTGGAGGGCGACCGCCATGTCGGAACGCATGTCCTGGTAGTGGTCCATCGGCGGAACGGGGAAGTAGCCCTGCTTCGTGCGGGGCTTGTAGGAGAGGTTGCCGCCGGGCTCCTCGGAGCCGGTGTTCCAGATGCCCTCGATCGAGTCGACCATGTAGAACGAACCGTTCGGCTGGGTGTCGAAGCGGACGTCGTCGAAGATGAAGAACTCCGACTCGGGACCGAAGTAGGCGGTGTCGGCGATGCCCGTGCTCTTCAGGTAGGCCTCGGCCTTCTGGGCGACGTAGCGGGGGTCGCGGGTGTAGCTCTCACCGGTGACCGGGTCGGCCACGTAGCAGTGGATGACCATCGTCTTGCGCTTCATGAAGGGGTCCATGTACGCCGTGTTCGGGTCGGTGATCAGGACCATGTCGGATTCCTGGATCTCCTGGAACCCCCGCACGGACGAACCGTCGAAGCCGTGGCCGTCGGTGAAGTGGTCCTCACTCAGCACATGGGCCGGGATGGTGACGTGCTGCATGATCCCGGGCAGATCCGAGAAGCGGAGGTCGACGAACTCACAACCTTCGTCCTCGACCAGTGCCAGCACTTCTTCGGGGGTGCGTTCCTGCACGATTCCTCCTGAGGGGTGCGGGCCGGTGCCGCACGTGGGTTGAGATCATCCGTTCGACGGACATCGTCGACCGGGGTCGTGAGCGGCGCGCATGATTGCGGGACGCCCTGGGCCGGCAGCAGCCTGGCATCGGGCCTTTTCCCTGCTGTTGCCTGTTTGTGAACGCTAGATGAACCGGCCAGGGAGGGGCGAGGCGGCCCTGTCGGCGGTCCCGGGCCTGTGCGAGGATCCCGCCATGGAACGTCAGCAGGACTACGTGCTGCGCACCGTCGAGGAGCGTGGCGTCCGCCTCATCCGCCTCTGGTTCACCGACGTGCTCGGCCAGCTCAAGTCCGTCGCCATCTCCCCCGCCGAGCTCGAGAACGCCTTCGAGGAGGGGATGCACTTCGACGGATCGGCCATCGACGGCTTCAGCCGGGTCCAGGAGAGCGACGTGCTCGCCCGGCCCGATCCGAACACCTTCGAGCTCCTCCCCTGGGGCGACGAGCTCGACGTCTCGGGCCGGATGTTCTGCGACATCCTGAGCCACGACGGGACGCCGTTCGAGGGCGACCCCCGCCACGTGCTCAAGCGGAACCTCGACCGCGCCCACGACCGCGGCTTCTCGTTCATGACGGCGCCGGAGATGGAGTTCTTCTACTTCGCCGACGGGGACCCCAACGGGCCGCTCGAGCCCCTCGACACCGGGTCGTACTTCGACCTCACCACGGCCGACATGGCCAGCGATCTGCGCAAGCGGACCCTGCTGGTGCTCGAGAACATGGGCATCCCGGTCGAGTACTCGTTCCACGAGGACGCCCCCAGCCAGCACGAGATCGACCTGCGCTACACCGACGCCCTCACCATGGCCGACAACGTGATGACGTTCCGGCTGGTGGTGCGCGAGATCGCCCTCGAGCAGAAGGCCTACGCCACGTTCATGCCCAAGCCGGTCGCCGGCCTGCAGGGCTCGGGGATGCACACCCACCTCTCGCTCTTCGAGGGTGACGAGAACGCCTTCCACGAGCCCGGCGACCAGTACGGGCTGTCGAAGGTCGGCCGGGGCTTCATCGCCGGGCTGTTGCACCACGCCCCCGAGATCACCGCCATCACGAACCAGCTGGTGAACTCCTACAAGCGCCTCATCGCCGGCTACGAGGCACCGGTGTACGTCACCTGGGCCCGCAACAACCGGTCGGCCCTGGTGCGCATCCCCGTCACCAAGCGGGGCAAGCAGTCCTCCACCCGCATCGAGTACCGGGCGCCCGACCCCTCCTGCAACCCCTACCTCGCCTACTCGGTCATCCTGGCCGCCGGGCTGAAGGGCATCGAGGAGGGCTACGAGCTGCCCCCCGAGTCGCTGGCCAACGTGTTCGAGATGACCGACGCCGAGCGGGCCGCCGAGGGCATCCGACCCCTCCCGCAGTCGCTCTCCGACGCCCTCGACGCGATGGAGCGCTCCGAGCTCGTCGCCGAGGCCCTCGGCGAGCACATCTTCGAGTGGTTCCTGCGCAACAAGCGCTCGGAGTGGTTCGACTACAAGTCCCAGGTCACCCAGTTCGAGCTCGATCGCTACCTCCCCAACTGGTGACCGATGGAACCGATCCTCCTGTTCCCCGACCCCGCGCCGCCTGAGCTCGCCCAGGCCCTCGACCTCGCCGGCTACCCGTGGAAGGCCGTCGCCGACGAGACCGCCGCCGTTCGCCTCGAGCCCGAGGACGGCTGGGCGGGGGCGGTGGTCGCCGCCCACGGCGACGCCGAGCGGGCGTTCGCGCTGTGCCGGTCACTGCGCAAGCGCGACGTGCCGCTCGAGCCGGTCCTCCTCCTGATCGGCGGCGCGCAGCTCCCGGACCTCGAGCTGCGCGACGACCTCTTCGACGACTTCTGCCTGGCCCCGTTCCACCCCCGTGAGCTCGAGGCCCGCCTCAAGCACCTGTTCTGGCGCACCGGGCAGGGCACGCGCCCCGAGCTCGTCGAGTACGGCGAGCTCGTGCTGAACCTCGAGACGTACCAGGCGGCGATCGGGGGCAAGCCCCTCGACCTGACCTACATGGAGTACGAGCTGTTGAAGTTCCTCTCCTCGCACCCCGGCAAGGTGTTCACCCGCGAGACGCTCCTGAGCCGGGTGTGGGGCTACGAGTACTACGGCGGGGCGCGGACGGTCGACGTCCACATCCGCCGACTGCGCGCCAAGCTCGGCGAGCACCACGCCGGGCTGATCCAGACCGTGCGCAGCGTCGGGTACCGCTTCGGTCAGTCCCGCTGGAGCCTCTGACCACAACGACGGACGGGCCGCCCGTGGGCGACCCGTCCGGTCGTGAACACTGCTGTCGAGAGGGGATCAGATCGGACGGACGTCCTGTGCCTGATCGCCCTTGGGGCCGCTGGTCACCTCGAACTCGACGGCCTGGCCCTCCTCGAGCGAGCGGTACCCCGAACCCTGGATCGCGCTGTAGTGCACGAACACGTCGGGACCACCCTCACGGGAGATGAAGCCGTAACCCTTCTCGGCGTTGAACCACTTGACGGTACCGGAGGCCACTCCGACACCCCTTTCTGTCCTGCGGGGTCGGAACACCTTCCCTGCACCTCATGATGGTGCGAGACGCTAGCCCCTCATCGGGCCAGCGTCGATGGTCTCTTCGCGAACGGTCGTGGACCGCCGGGTGACCGCCGGGTGAACGGTGCGGCGACGGCGCGGGGCGCGTCAGGCCTCGCGGCTGAGGGCGAGCTCCTCGGTGCCCTCGAAGGCGTCGTCGACCTCGGTCTTCGTGACCCAGCCGAGGAGGGCGGCGACTCCGCTCATGGTGATGAGGAAGCCCACCGGGATCACGACCAGCAGGACGATGACGATCAGGACGACGCTCACAGCCCGAGATGCTACCCACCGCGGGTGCGGCCGGGCGAGGGGGACCTCAACCCTCCCGCGGGGCGTACGCCCAGGCCTCGATCTCGACGAGGGCGACCATCGGGAGCTCGGCGACGGCGACGGCGGAGCGCGCCGGGCGGTGATCGCCGAACGCTGCGGTGTAGGCCTCGTTCATGAGCCCGTAGTCGCGCATGTGGCGGAGGAAGACGGTGGTCTTCACCACGTCGCCGAGCGACGCACCCTCGGACTCGAGCAGGGACACGAGGTTGGCCACCGCCTGGGCGGTCTCGGCCTGCACTCCGCCCGACACCATCTGGCCGTCGACCTGGCCGACCTGCCCCGACACGACGAGGAGGTCGCCGGCGCGCACGATCGGGGTGTAGGGGCCGACGGGGGTGCTCACCGGCTCAGCTTGGCACGGGCCAGACCGGCGGGCAGCCGCGGGCCACCCATGCCGCCGCGGCCACTGCAGCGAACACCGCGTCCGAACCGTTCACCGCCTCACCGTCCGAGGGCACGAGCTCGACCTCCACGTGCGGCGTGGCCGCGGCGGACAGGATGCCGAACGACCTGACGGTCAGGTCGAGCACCTTGCCGTCCTCGACGGCGAGCGCCTCGCTCGTCACCCACCCGAAGCCCATGTGGGCCGCCCCGATCACGTAGGAGCGCAGCACGATCGGGTCGAGCACCTCACCGCACTCGACGCGGACCCGGATCACCCCGTCGCCGCCCACCGCCGCGTCGGCCTGCGCGCCGCCGGGGGCCCGCACCGTCACGCGGCGCGACGGCACCCCGTCGACCGGGTCGCGTCGGGCCTCCAGGGCGGCGAGGAGGACGGCCGCCTCGGCCCAGCCGGCGGCCCGGAGGTCGACCGAGGTGGGTGGGCCCGGGACGTCGACCTGTTCCACGACCAGACCCGGTGCGACCGAGCGGATCGCCTCGGCCACCCCGTCGGTGCGCACCACCCGGATCACGCCGGTCCCGTCGGAGCGGACCCCGGCCGCGATCGGCGGTCGCTTCGGCCCGATTCGCACCGTGTCCTCCCGCGAGAGGAGCACCCGGACCGGTCGGCCGTGGCGGTCGGCCAGACGACGGGCCACCTCGGACACCGGCGAGGCCCGCTTCGCCCCGAACGCGCCCCCGTTGGCGAGCGGGGTGGCCGGCTCGCCACCGGGGACGCACCACGAGGCGTCCGTCTCGAGGTAGCCGGGCTCGACCCAGCCGGTCCGCAGCGTCAGGTCCCACGCCCCCGGTGGGACGTCGAGCGGCGGCGCGGCGGCGCGGCTCCCGCGCCGTCCCTGCACCTTGCCGGCGGCGGCCCGGGCCTCGGCCAGCGTCTCGCCGAGCGCCCAGCCACCGGCGCCGTCGGGGACGGCGACGAGGGCGCCCTCGGGGGCCTCGTCGTCGGCGAACCCGCCCCGTCCCAGCACGACGTCGGGCCCCACCCGCTGCACGGCGCCTCCCTCCAGAGCGGCGCGCCGCTCGGCCGAGGCCAGGTCGCGCTCCCGGTCGAGCTCGGAGGCGGCGGCCGACGCGCCACCGACGGCCAGCCCCCACGCCTCGACGATCGTCTGCCAACCGGTGCAGCGGCACAGGTGGGCGGCGAGCGCCCGTTCGACCTGGGCTCGATCGACGGACGCCGGTTCGGATCTGGCCCGCAACCCCTCGAGGCGGCAGATGATGCCGGGGGTGCAGAACCCGCACTGGCTGGCACCGGTGGCCAGGAAGGCGTCCGCCCATCGACGCCGATCCTCGTCGTCGAGGCCGTCGACGGTGGTCACGACCCGGCCTGCGACCCGCCGGGCCGGGGTCACGCACGCCACCCTCGGCGCGCCGTCGACGAGGACCGTGCAGCACCCGCACTGCCCCTGCGGGCTGCAGCCGTCCTTGACGCTCGTGATCCCGAGGCGCTCCCGCAGCACCGCCAACAACGACGAACCGTCATCGGGCACCGTCACCGCCACGCCGTCGACCACGAGCTCGAGTCCCGGCCCGTCGACGGTGCCGGCGGAGTGGTGGAGGCCCATCGTCGGCAGGATAGGTTCGCCCCCCTATGGCGTCCGATCCGGTCCCCGCTCGTGCCCCTCGGGCCCCCGCCGGGCGAGCGGAGCGCAGTGCCCCGAGCCGGCGCTCCTTCCTGGCCAGGTCGTCGATGAGCGCAGGGCTCCTGGCTCTCGGGGGCCCGGCGTTGCTGGCGGCGTGCAGCTCGTCGGGCGGATCAGGGGAGAGCGGGTCGGTGGGGCTGACCCCTCAGGGCTCCCAGCTCGTCGGCCTGTTCAACTACCAGGGCAACTACCTCGTGAGCCGGACCCCGCAGCGAGCGGTGTTCACCATCGCCAGCCCGGAGGGCCCGCCCGCCCTCGAGGGGCCCGAGCGACTGACCGCCACCCTCTCCCGGGAGGGGGTCGAGAAGGGCGAGTTCGAGCTGACCCGTTTCGCGGCCGGCACCCCGATCGGGTACTACCCGCTCTTCACCACGTTCGACCAGCCGGGGATCTGGGGGCTGACGACAGTCCTCGACGGCGAGGAGTCGACGCAGAACTTCCAGGTGCAGGAGCCGTCCCAGGTGGCGCTGATCCAGCCCGGCCAGGCGATGGTCCCCGTCACGACCCCCACGTTCGACGACGCCCGGGGGGTCACGCCCATCTGCACGCGCGACCCGCAGTGCCCGCTCCACGAGCGCAGCCTGGCCGCCGTGCTGGCCGAGCAGCGGCCGGTGGCCCTGCTGATCAGCACTCCGCTCTACTGCGCGACCGCGGTGTGCGGGCCCGTGCTCGACATGGTGATGGCCGAGGCCGCCGCCCGACCGGACCTCGCGGTGGTCCACGCCGAGGTGTACCTCGACCCCGCGGCCGGCAGCGACCCCGGCGCC
This sequence comes from Acidimicrobiales bacterium, assembly GCA_025455885.1. Taxonomy (NCBI): domain Bacteria; kingdom Bacillati; phylum Actinomycetota; class Acidimicrobiia; order Acidimicrobiales; species Acidimicrobiales bacterium. Next base: position 3,405 of record JALOLR010000011.1, on the reverse strand, counting down.
GGCGGAACCTCCCCCGCCGTCGAGCAGTTCGGCCTGACCTTCGAGCCGAGCCTCTTCGTCGCCCGCGCCGACGGCACGGTCACCGCCCGGCTCGACAACGTCTTCGACACCGTCGAGCTGGCGCAGGCCCTCGACGGCGCCACCGCCTGACCCCGGACGCGCCACGACCGCCCGGAGGCGGTCGTGGGAGGTCGGGAAGGGACGTCAGCTGAAGGACTGACCGCACCCGCAGGTCTTCTGGGCGTTGGGGTTGTCGATGGCGAACCCGGCGCCCTGGAGGCCGTCCTTGTAGTCGAGGGTGGCCCCGGTGAGCAGCTGGGCGCTGGAGGGGTCGACCACGACGGGCACGCCGCTGTCGTCGAGCACCATGTCCTCGGCGTCCTTCTCGGTGTCGAAGAACATCTCGTAGCTGAAGCCGCTGCACCCACCGGGACGAACGGCGACGCGCAACATCAGCCCGTCCTGGCCTTCCTGGTCGATGAGCTCCTTCACCTTGAGCGATGCGGTGTCGGTGAGCGTGATCACGTGATGTCCTCCCGGAGGCTGCGGTGGATGGAAATGGTATCGGTGGTGGTCGGCGGTGCGTTCATCGGTGGGTCATCGGGCGACGAGCTCGACCTGGCAGGGGGTCCGGTCGACGAGAGGGTGGAAGCGAGCGACCCCGCTGCCGTCCCACGCGGTGACGAAGCCCTCGACCAGTCCGTTGTGCAGCGAGCAGACGAGCTCCGGGTGCATCTCCGCGAGGTCACGGAACGGACAGTGGGCGAACCCCATCGTGGCCCCGCCGGGGTGGTCGAGCGTCTCGGGGTCGAAGCCGAGGCGGGCCTGCTCGACGACGAGGGCGTCGAGGCAGTCGCTGCCCTCGGGCCACCGGGCGGCGTCGGCCTCGCCCTGGCGACGACCGGCGTCGGCGAGGTCCTCGCCGTCGAGGCCCCCGGCGGCGGCGGCGTCGAGCAGCGTCCGGGCGAGCATCGGCCACGGCGACGGCTCGAGGCCGAGGGCGGGGGCGTCGGGGCTGAGCGAGTAGCGGTGCTGCGGCCGACCCACCGAGCCGCGGGCCTCGGCGTCGACGGTGAGCAGGCCCACGTCGCGCATCCGCTCGAGGTGCGGTCGGACCGTGTTGACGTGCAGGCCGAGGATGTCGGCGATCTCGCTGGTGGCCAGCGGGAGGGGCGAGCGGGCGACCTCCAGGTAGATGGCGTAGCGGGTGTTGTCGCCGAGGGCCTTGAGGACGTCGAGGCGCGGCGGGCCCTCGTCGCTGCGGGCCGCCCCGTCGCCACGCCGGTCGCCTCCGGGCGCGGGGCCGGAGGCGTCCGCTTCGGGGGGATCTGGGTCGACCGTCGCCACGACGTCGAGTTTACACGGCCCGAGCCGGTAGAATCACCTCGTGGCTCCGCTCCCCACCCCCGACGACGTCCTCGCCACCCTGCGCGGGGTGATCGACCCCGAGCTCGGTACCGACATCGTCGAGCTGGGCATGGCCCGGGGAGCGACCGTCGAGCCCGACGGTCGCGTCGTCGTGCAGATCGTGCTCACCACCTCGGGGTGCCCGTTGCGCGCCCAGCTCCAGACGGAGATCAAGGGACGGATCAACGACCTCCCGGGGGTCACCTCCGTGAAGATCGACTGGGGCGAGATGACCGCCGAGCAGAAGTCGGCCGCCATGGCCAAAGCCCGCTGGAACGTCCGGGAGAGCGCCCCGGCGACGGCGGTCCCCGCCACCACGAGGGTGCTGGCGATCGCGTCGGGGAAGGGGGGCGTGGGCAAGTCGTCCGTGTCGGCCAACCTGGCCGCCGGCCTCGCCGCCCGGGGGTTCGTCGTCGGCGTGCTCGACGCCGACATCTGGGGCTTCTCGATGCCGCGGATGCTGGGGCTCGACGGCCGACTCACCGCCGAGGCCGGCGAGGGCGGCTCCACGCGCATCCTCCCCGAGCGTCTCGAGGTCGGCGCCGGACGCCTCGAGGTCGTGTCGATGGGCCTGCTGGTCGACGACGAGACCGACGCGCTCATGTGGCGCGGTCTCATCCTGAACCGGGCGGTGCAGCACTTCCTCGAGGACGTGGCCTGGCCCGAGGACCTCCAGTACCTCGTGATCGACATGCCGCCGGGCACCGGCGACGTGCAGATGGGTCTGGCCAGGATGCTGCCCCAGGCCGAGATGGTGGTGGTCACCACACCGGCGTTGGCCGCGCAGAAGGTGGCCAGTCGGGCGGTGACGATGGCCAGGAAGAGCTACCTGCGGGTGCTCGGTGTCATCGAGAACATGAGCGCCTTCGAGTGCGAGCACGGCACCTCGTACCCGCTGTTCGGATCGGGGGGCGGCGCCGCCCTCGCCGCGGAGGCCGACGTCCCCCTCATCGGGGCCATCCCCCTCGAGCCCACCGTCTCGGCCGGCGGCGACGAGGGACGCCCGGTCGCCCTGCGCGACGGCGCCGCCGCCGCGGCGTTCGCCACGATCCTCGACCGCCTCGTCGACGATCTCGCGCCCCCGGTCGACATGGGCGGCTGCTCGGCCCGGCTGCTGGCCGCGGCGGTCGCCGCACTCGACGCCGCCGACGCCCCCTGAGCAGGCGCCCTACGGTGGCGCGGGTGTCGTTCCGCTCGCCGCGCCCCGGTCGGAGCCCTACGGCGGGGATCGTCGCGACGGTCCTGGTCATGGTCCTCTCGGGCTGCGCCCCCGACGCCGGTCAGGAGGTGCGCTCCGAGGCATCGCCGACCACCGTCGCGCCGGCCGGGGCGCGGGGCGCGGTCGAACCGGTGTGGGGGTTCACCTCCGGCCTCCTGCGCGCCGTCGCCGACCGGGACGTCGACGCCAACGCCGTGATCGCCCCGGTGCCGGTCGCCGTCGGACTCGCCCAGGCGGCCGCCGGCGCCGGCGGTGAGACCCTCCGCCAGCTGGACCGCGCCCTCGGCCGCGACGCCGCGTACGACGCCGGACTCGGCACCATCTGGCAGGTGCTCCCGGACCGGTCCGGCGGCCGCGAAGACCCCGACACCGGCCGACGCGGCCGGGTCTCGGTGGAGCTCGCGTCCTCGCTGTGGGCCCAGCGGAACACCCGCTTCGAGGACCCGTGGCTGGACGGGCTCGCCCGAACCTGGGACAGCGGGGTCCGCGAGACCGACTTCCGGTCCGACCCGAACCGCGCCACCGGGGCGGTGAACGAATGGGCGGCCGACGCCACCGACGACAACATCACCGAGCTCCTGCGGCGGGGGGCGCTCGACGAGCTGACCCGCTTCCTCGCGCCGAGCGCGGCGTACCTCAAGGCACCCTGGGCGACACCGTTCGCACCCAGCGACACCCGGCTCTCACCCTTCCGGCGCCTCGACGGCACCGAGGTCGCCGTGCCCATGATGCGCCGGATCGACGCCACCGGGACTTCCTGGACCGAGGCGCCCGGATGG